>DATHJG010000912.1:0-3888 GCA_035489875.1 Solirubrobacteraceae bacterium
CGCGTGTGGACGCGTCGCAACGCGTTCGCTCCGGGCCTCGTCGTCGAGCGCGGTGGAGAGCTGATCGACACGGGCCACCTCGAGATCCGCCAGCTCTGCAAGGAGCTGCGCCTCGAGCTCGACAACCTCGACCGCGCAGAGGCGGCGGGCACGGACGCGCTCTATCACTTCGACGGGGCGCCGTACACCGTCGCCGAGGCAGAGGACGACTTCAACGGCGTCTACCAGAAGCTCCACCGCGACGTTTCGGAGGCGTCCTACCCGACGACCTACACGACCTCGACGGCGCGCGGGCGGGCGCTCGACGCCATGAGCGTGGTCGAGTGGATCGAGCAGAGCGTGCCCGGCGGGATGGCGTCGCGCCTCGGCCAATTGCTCGACGTGACGTACAACATCGAATTCGGCGCGGAGTGCTCTGACCAGAGCGCGTTGAACCTCCTCTACCTGCTCGGCTATTCGGGGCAGGGCCAGCTGCGGCTGCTGGGGCCGTCGAACGAGAAGTACCACGTGCGAGGTGGCAACGACCGGATCGTCGACGCGCTTGCCGCGAGGCTCGCGCCGGGCCAGGTCCAGCTCGGCAGCCGGCTCGTCGCGATCAGCCGGCGGTCGGATGGGTCCTACGCGCTCGGCGTCACGAGCGGCGGCTCGACGAGGACCGTGCCCGCCGACCGGGTGGTGCTCGCGCTGCCGTTCACCATGCTGCGCACCTCCGTGGACTGGTCGCGCGCGGGCTTCAGCACGATCAAGGGGCGGGCGATCCGCGAGTTGGGAATGGGGACGAACTCCAAGCTGCATGTCGGGTTCAAGCGGCGCGTGTGGGAGGACATCGCGTGCAACGGCGACACGTACTCCGACCGGGGCTACCAGAACACCTGGGACGTCTCGCGCGCACAGCCGGGTCCTGGGGGCGTCCTCGTCGATTACACGGGCGGCAGGATCGGCGACTCGTTCGCATCGGGGACGCCGACGCAGCGCGCCCGCCAGTTCCTCGACCAGTTGGAGCCGGTGATCCCCGGCGCGAAGGCCGCGTGGGACGGCCGGGCCACGATCGACCATTGGCCCAGCTACGAGTGGACGCTGGGGTCCTACTCCTACTACCGGGTCGGCCAGTATCAGGCCTTCGGCGCCGCGGAGTCCGAGATCGAGGGCGCTGTGCACTTTTGCGGCGAGCACACGACACAGGACTTCCAGGGCTACCTCAACGGAGCGGTATTCACGGGGGCGCGCGCGGCAGGCGAAGTGCTCGCACGGTAACTCCCGGAGCGCAGGCGGGAGGCTGCCCGGCGGGCGTTGGGTAACTCCCGGAGCGCAGGCGGGAGGCTGCCCGGCGGGCGACTTCGTGGCACGACACGGTCAGCCGGACGCCGAGCACCGGATCGTTCTCCCGATCGGGCGGCGGCGTCGTGCTACGGCACGGACACCCGGACGCACCGGATCGTCCCAGCGGGGAGGCGCCCGGGGATCTCAGTCCTGGCCGGTGATGTCGCGCAGCGCTGCTCCGGTGGAGCGAGCCTCGTCCAGCAGCTCGTGCGCGGCCGCGTCGCCATCGAGCTCCTCGTGTGCGCGCGCAATCGCGGCGGCCTCCAAGCGCGCCGCGTGCTCCTGCGCCTCCGCCAGTTGCTCGGCCGCCCGTGCGGCGTCGACGGGATCGAAGTGGTTGGTGGCGACCTCGAGGGCCTCGTAGCGCGGCGTCCCGGTGATCAAAATCGCCTCCTGCGCCGCCGCCTCGCTCGCCGCGAGCGGCGTGAACGCGAACGTGACGAGCCGCCCGTCGTCGCTCGCCGCGACCGCGTACTCGTCGTGTGCGACGTGCGGATCCGCGTCGCCTGCATGCGGCCGTCGCGCGCGCACGCGCGAGAGCTCACCTCCGGCGCCGCGCCATTCCTCCGTGCGCTTCCGCACGAGCAGCGCGCCGTTCGCCACCACCCAGATCGCATAGACGACCGCCAGCGTCGCGGCGGCGAGCCCGAACGCCAGGATGCCGTCGCCCTGGTCTGTCGTGAGCTCGAGGATCGCGCCCACGAGCGCGAACAGCGCCGCGACCGCGGTGACGCGGTGCACGCCGTAGCCGCGGAGCACGACCGGCAGCCAGCGCCGGTACGGCCGGGCGTAGGTCGCCATGAGCTCCGAGCGGTCGACGAGCGAGGACATCACGTAACTTCCCCAGCGCAGGCGGGAGACTGCCCGGCGAGCGGCATTGTCGCACGACGCGCTCAGCCGGACGCCGAGCACCGGACACGTTGTCCAACCGGGAGTGCCGCTCACGTCGTACCCTGTGCGGCATGCGTGACGAAGCGACGTTCCGGGTGAAGGCCGGCTTGGCCGAGATGCTGAAGGGCGGCGTCATCATGGACGTCGTCGACGCCGAGCAGGCGAAGATCGCCGAGGACGCCGGGGCCGTCGCGGTCATGGCGCTCGAGCGCGTCCCCGCCGACATCCGCCGCGACGGCGGCGTCGCGCGCATGTCGGACCCGGTGCTGATCCGGGGCATCCAGGAGGCGGTCACGATCCCCGTGATGGCGAAGGCCCGGATCGGCCACTTCGCCGAGGCGCAGGTGCTCGAGGCGCTCGAGGTCGACTACGTCGACGAGTCCGAGGTCCTCACGCCCGCCGACGAGGCCAACCACATCGACAAGTGGGCCTTCAAGGTCCCGTTCGTGTGCGGCGCGACCAACCTCGGCGAGGCGCTGCGCCGGATCGGCGAGGGCGCCGCGATGATCCGCTCCAAGGGCGAGGCGGGCACCGGCGACATCGTCGAGGCCGTCCGCCACCTGCGCGCGATCCGCGCCGCGATCCGCCGCCTCGAGACGCTCGACGACATGGAGCTCGCGACCGCGGCGAAGGAGCACCAGGCGCCGCTCGACCTCGTCCGCGGCGTCGCCGAGGCCGGCAAGCTGCCCGTGGTCCTGTTCTGCGCCGGCGGCATCGCCACCCCCGCCGACGCGTCGCTCGTGATGCAGCTCGGCGCGGAGGGCGTGTTCGTCGGCTCGGGCATCTTCAAGTCCGAGGACCCCGCCACGCGCGCGGCCGCGATCGTCGAGGCCACGACGCACTTCCAGGACGCCGACCGCGTCGCCCGCGCGAGCGAAGGGCTCGGCCAGGCGATGACGTCGCTCGAGACGCGCAAGCTCGAGGAGCAGCAGCTCCTCGCCAACCGCGGCTGGTGAGCACACCACTCGTCGGCGTCCTCGCGCTCCAGGGCGACTTCGAGGCGCACGCGCGCATGCTGCGAGAGCTCGACGCCGACGTGCGCGAGGTCCGCGTGCCCGCGGACCTGCTCGGGGTCGACGGCCTGATCATCCCCGGCGGCGAGTCGACGACGATGACGCTCGGCATCGAGCGCGAAGGGCTGGCCGAGCCGCTGCGCGAGCTGGTCCGCTCCGGCACGCCCGTGCTCGGTACGTGCGCGGGGATGATCATGCTCGACCGCGCGCACCTCGGCCTGGCGGACTACACCTGCAAGCGCAACGCGTTCGGCCGCCAGGTCCGCTCGTTCGAGGCCGACCTGGAGATCCCCGGCGTCGACGGCGAGCCGGTCCGCGCCGTGTTCATCCGCGCCCCGTGGATCGACGAGCACGGCGACGCGGTCGAGGTGCTCGCCGAGGTCGACGGCCACGTCGTCGCCGCGCGCCAGGACAACATGCTCGTGATCTCGTTCCACCCCGAGATCGCGGGCGAGACGCGCCTGCACCGGATGTTCCTGGAAGGCGTGCGCGCGTGCACGAGCTGAGGCTGCACTTCGTCCGCCACGGCGAGTCGCTCGCCAACGAGGCGGACAAGGCGGACCGCCCGCGTCCCGCCGACTGGGATGCGCTGTCCGAGCGCGGCTGGGAGCAGGCCCGGGGGCTGGGCCGCCGGCTCGCCGGCCAGGGCATCGAGGTGATCGTG
>DATHJG010000913.1:0-6815 GCA_035489875.1 Solirubrobacteraceae bacterium
CGTACTCGTGGCGGCGACCGTGCACGACCTGCGCGAGCTCGAGAACGAGCGGGTGCTCGTCCGCGGCGTGCTGCCCAGCCACGAGATCATGCCGCGGGTCGACGTCGCCGTCACGGCCGGCGGTCAGGGCAGCGTCCAGGCGGCACTGGCAGCGGGCGTCCCCCTGATCGGCATCCCGCTCCAGCCCGAGCAGGACGCCAACGTCGCGCTCGCCGAGCGACAGGGCGCCGCGCGACTCGTCCCGCAGAGCGCCGCCGGCACCGCGACGCTCACGCGGACGGCGCGCGAGATGCTCGCCGCCGACCACTACCGCCAGAGCGCGCGCCGGCTGCAGGCGCTCTTCGCGCGCGTCGACGGGCCCGCGGCCGCCGCCGAGGCGATCCTCGAGCTCGCCGACGGCGAGCGAGCGCCCGCGGGCCGGCCGTCGACCGCACGCCTCGAACGTCGTCCATGACACAGGGATGACCGACCTCGTCCCCGTGCTCGGCGTGCTGGCCGGAGCGATCGGCGTCGCGGACACCGTCCCCTACGTCCGCGACATCCTCCGCGGCAGCACGCGGCCGCACCGCGGGACGTGGCTCATCTGGGGCGTGCTGGCCGTCGTGGTCTGCCTGTCCCAGCGAGCCGATGGCGCATCGTGGAGCCTGATCATGGCCGGCACCCAGGCTGTCCTGACGAGCCTCATCTTCATGCTCGCGATCCGCCGCGGCGAAGGCGGCGTGACCGGCATCGAGCGCATCATGATCGCCGTCGCGGGAGCCGGGGTGATCGGATGGATTCTCGCCGACCAGCCGATCGTCGCCACCGCCTGCGTCGTCGCGGCCGATCTGATCGGCGCCGCGATGATGCTGCCGAAGACCCACCGCGATCCCGAGTCAGAGACGCTCGTCACGTTCGCGCTCGCCAGCCTTGGCGGCGCGGTCGCAGCGGGCGCCGTCGGCGTGATCGACATCTCGCTGCTGCTCTACCCGGCCTACTACTGCATCGTGAACGGCGCGATCGCGCTGCTCATCCACCAGCGGCGATGCATCCTGCACCGCACGACCCTCGCGACCGCGCCCGCTGCGTGGTCGCCGACCGAGCGCGCCGTCGGGTGACGCCGCCGATCCGGCGACATTCGTCACTGCGGCTGGTGGCCCACTAGGTTGGCGGCATGCGCATCCGCACCACCCTCGCAGCGACCGCCCTGGTCTCCCTCGCCTCCGGCGCCGCGGTGGCGCCCGCGGAGACCGGCCGGCACGCGGACCAGAAGATCACCGCGGCCGGCGTCGGCAAGGTCAAGGTCGGCAAGACGTTCACGTCGCTCCGCGCGGCGGGCCTGGTCGGCAAGCTGCGCCCGGGCTGCCCGCTCGCCGGGGCGAACACGCGCTCGGCGCGGCTCAGGGCGCCGCTCAAGGGCTCCGTCGACCTCACCACGCAGACGCCCCGCAAGGTCCGGAGCATCTCGATCACCGGCGGTGCGACCGCCCGCGGCGTGGGGATCGGCGGCACGATCGCCCAGATCACGGCCGCGTACCCCAAGGCCAGGGTCAACCACGGCCCCGAGGAGACGTTCGGGATCACGCTGGTCACGGCCCCGAAGAACGGCGGCGGTCGGATCAGCTTCGCGGTCGACGTCGACTCGCAGCAGATCACGCAGATCGGCGTCCCGTTCATCCCGTTCTGCGAGTAGCGGTCAGCGGCCGTCGCCGCCGACGCGCGCGCGCCGCCGACGGTCGACCGGGCCGTGCAGGGTCCTGCCCGACCTCGCCGCCGCGCGGCGCTGTTCGGCGCGGGTTGCGCGCTGCTACCGTCGGCGCCGATGAGGCACCGCCCGACCACCAGCGGGCTCACGCGCAGCCCGTTTCCCCCGATCGCCGACTACGGCTTCCTGTCCGACTGCGAGACGACCGCGCTCGTCGCGCCGGACGGCAACATCGAGTGGCTCTGCCTGCCGCGGATGGACTCGCCGAGCGTGTTCGGCGCGATGCTGGACCGCGACGCGGGTCACTTCCGGCTCGGCCCGACCGGCGTGAAGGTCCCGGCGGGCCGGCGCTACCTCCCGGGCACGATGGTGCTGGAGACGAGCTGGGGCACCCGCGGCGGCTGGGTGATCGTGCGCGACGTGCTGGTGATGGGCCCGTGGCACCACGCGACGGACCGGTCGCGCACGCACAAGCGCACGCCGACCGACTACGACGCCGACCACGTCCTGCTGCGCACCGTCCGGTGCGTCAACGGCGAGGTCCAGCTCGGGCTCTCCTGCGAGCCGGCGTTCGACTACGGCCTGCAGCGCGCCGAGTGGGAGTACGCCGGAGAGGCCTACAACGTGGCGGTCGCGCGCGCGCCTGGCTCCGAGCTCGAGCTGCGCCTCACGACCGACCTCAACCTCGGGATCGAGGGCCCGCGCGTCACCGCCCGCCACATGATCAAGGAGGGCGAATCGGTGTTCTGCGCGCTCTCGTGGAGCGAGCACCCAGCGCCGACGAGCTACGTGGACGCCTACGAGCGGCTCGTCTGGACCGCCCACCACTGGCAGCACTGGCTCGACCGCGGCGAGTTCCCCGACCACCCGTGGCGCGCCGACCTCCAGCGCGCGGCGCTGACGCTCAAGGGCCTCACGTACGCACCGACCGGCGCGATCGTCGCCGCCTCGACCACGTCGCTCCCCGAGACGCCGGGCGGCGAGCGCAACTGGGACTACCGCTACTCCTGGATCCGCGACTCGACGTTCGCGCTCTGGGGCCTCTACACGCTCGGCTTCGAGTGGGAGGCGAACGACTTCTTCTACTTCGTCGCCGACATGGCAAACCAGGAGCAGGGCACGCTCCAGATCATGTACGGGATCGACGGCCGCGCCGAGCTGCCGGAGCGCACGCTCGACCACCTGTCGGGCTACGAGAACGCGCGGCCCGTGCGGGTCGGGAACGCGGCGCACTCGCAGTCGCAGCACGACGTGTGGGGCGCGGTGCTCGACTCGGTCTACCTGCACACCAAGTCGCGCGACGCGCTGCCCGAGAGCGTGTGGCCGATGCTGATCCAGCAGGTCGAGGCCGCGACCGCGAACTGGCGCAAGCCGGACCGCGGCATCTGGGAGGTGCGCGGCGAGCCGAAGCACTTCACCTCCTCCAAGCTCATGTGCTGGGTCGCGCTGGACCGCGGCGCCCGCCTCGCCGAGCTGCGCGAGGACTGGGAGCGCGCCGCCGCCTGGCGCGCGGTCGCCGACGAGATCCACGCCGACATCTGCGAGCACGCGCTCGACAGCCGCGGGGTGTTCACCCAGCACTACGAGACCGACGCGCTCGACGCATCGGTGCTGCTGATGCCGCTGGTGCGCTTCCTGCCCGCGGACGACCCGCGCATCCGCGCCACGGTCCTCGCGATCGCCGACGAGCTGAGCGACGACGGGCTCGTGCTGCGCTACCGCGTCGAGCAGACCGACGACGGGCTGCCGGGAGCGGAGGGCGCGTTCACGATCTGCTCGTTCTGGCTCGTCTCCGCGCTGTGCGAGATCGGCGAGGTCGAGCGTGCGCGCGCGATGTGCGAGAAGCTGCTCGGGTACTCGAGCCCGCTCGGACTCTACGCCGAGGAGATCGACGTCCGCTCCGGCCGTCACCTCGGCAACTTCCCGCAGGCGTTCACCCACCTCGCGCTGATCAACGCGGTCATGCACGTGATCCGCGCCGAGGAGGCGATCGAGGCGACGCACACCGCCTTCACGCGCGATCCGCAGCACGCCGCCCAGCAGGAACAGGAGCCGCCGGCGGCCGCGACGGTCGACTGAGCGCTCACTCAGCCGGCGCGCGCGGCCCAGCGCGCCCCGGCCGCCACCGCGGCGGCGGCGAGGAGCGCGCAGCTCAGGCAGGCCAGGAGGACTTCGCCGGAAACCGTGCCGGGCGTCGCGTCGGACACCGCCTCCGCGACGGCGGGCGGACCACCGAGCGCGCCGAGCGGGCGGGAGATCGCGACGAGCGCGAGCAGAGCGGCGAGCACCAGCGCGATGCCGGTCGCCCGGCGCGTGACGCGCGGCGGGGCGAACAGCAGCGCGATCGCGCCGCCCAGCAGCGCGCCGGAGAGGTGCGCAAGCGCGGCGGCGGCCGCGTCGCCGGCTTTCACGGGCGCCTCGAAGATCCCGTCGACCACCGTGCCGAGCACGAGCGGGTAGGCGATGAAGGCGGCGGTCAGGCCGCTCGCGACGAGCACGATCAGCCGCACGTCCAGGCGTGTGCGGCCGCGCTGCCCGCCCAGCGCGGCGGTCGCCATGTCCGCCTGCGGCCGCGGCTCGGCGGCGAGGACCGCGCCGACGAGCCAGGCGGCGAGCGCGCAGGAGAGCAGCGCGGTGAGCGCGAACGTCTCGCCGACCTCGTTGCGCCGCGACGTGTACACGCCGATCAGCGCGAACGCGCAGGCCGCGAGCGGCACGAGCGGCGCGCGCGTCCGGGCGGCACCGACGAGCACGTAGCGGAGCGAGCCGCTCACGGGCCCGCGGCCCGCCGGCACGCGCCATCGTGCAGCTCGAGCACCTGTGCCGGTTCGACCCGGTCGCCCGCGGCGCCGGAGTGGTCGGTGAGGAGAACGGCCGCTCCCTCGAGCGCTCGGGCCGCAAGCTCGGCGGCGAGCCAGTCGCGACCCGCGCCGTCGAGGCTCGAGAACGGCTCGTCGAGCAGCACCAGCGGGCAGCCCGCCTCGAGCGCCTCGAGCAGCGCGATCCGCTGCAGCATCCCCTTGCTCAGCCGCGCGCTCGCGCGCTCGAGCACGCCGGGATCCAGGCCGGCCGCGCCGGTGGCGCGCACCCAGTCGGCGGGCGGCAGTCCACGCAGCGCACGCATCGCACGGAGCCATTCGCCGCACCGCAGCGCGGGCGCGAGCAGCACGCGCTCGGGCACGAACGCGACCGCGCCGTGACGCCGCACCGTGCCGGCGCGCGGCGCGGCCAGCCCGGCGAGCACGCGCAGCAGGCTCGTCTTGCCGGACCCGTTGGCGCCCGCGAGATGCACAGCTCCGCCGGCGTGCAGCGCGAGCTCGACTCCGCTGAGCACGGTCCGCCGTCCCCTGCGGACGGTCAGGCCGCTCGCCTCAAGCAGCGCGGGCACCGCTCGCACGCTACCTCAGCGGTGGGCTGAGCACGACCGGCCACCCACCGCCCGCGTTGCAACGATCACGCGGCCGACCGTCAGGCGGCCAGCACGGCCTCGACCGCGGTCGTCACCACCCTGCGGCGGTGCGCGCGGCTCTGGCGGGTCGTCACGAACTCGGGACCCATCGCCGTCCACATGGACGCGATCGTGACCACGAGCGCGAGCAGGTCCGCTGCGGCGTAGGTAGACGGCAGGTCCCCGGCCTTCTGCGCCTTGGCGATCCTCGCGATCTTCTCCTTGTTGCTGGCGACCCTGGCCTGCACCGGGGGCCGGCCCTCGGCGCGCTCGAGCTGGTACCACGTCGCCAGGCGCGCGATCTGCGGGCGCTCCTCGAACCGGTCGAACAGCCGGGCCGCGTAGCCGGGCAGGTCCGTGGCATCGAGCGGGGTCTCCCGCACGGTGTCGAGGACGAGCTCGTGGAAGACCGCGTCGAACAGGTCGTCCTTGCTGCCGAAGTAGTGGTAGATCTGCGCCTTGTTGGACCTCGCCGCGACCGCGATCCGATCGACGCGCGCGCCGGCGATCCCGTGCTCCGCGAACTCGTCGCGGGCCGCGGACAACAGCCGTCGTCGGGTGGCCTGAGCGTCTCCCGCCATGACCCCGCAGCATAGGCGACTAACCGGATAGTTGAAGGCAGGCCCGTGCGATGCTACCGTCAACTAACCGGATAGTTAGCGACAACCGAAGGGTGTGCATCCATGTCGAAGGTCTTCCTCGTCACCGGCAGCTCCCGCGGCCTCGGGCGGACGGTCGCCGAGGCGGTGCTCGCCGCCGGCCACCAACTCGTGGCCTCCGCGCGTTCGCCGCAGCAGCTCGACGACCTCGTTGAGCGCTACGGCGCGCAGGTCCGCGCGGTCGCGCTCGACGTCACCGACGCCGGCGGCGCGAAGGCGGCGGTCGACACGGCCGTCGAGGCGTTCGGGCGCCTGGACGTCGTCGTCAACAACGCCGGGTACGCCGACGTCGCCTCGGTCGAGGACGTCAGCCTCGACGCGTTCCGCGCCCAGCTCGAGACGAACCTGCTCGGCGTCGTGAACGTCACGAAGGCGGCGCTTCCCGTGCTGCGCGGGCAGGGCTCGGGCCACGTCATCCAGATCTCCTCGGTCGGCGGCCGCATGGCGACCCCCGGCCTCTCGGCCTACCAGGCCGCCAAGTGGGCCGTGGGCGGCTTCTCCGAGGTCCTCGCCGCGGAGGTCGGCCCGCTGGGGATCAAGGTGACGGTCATGGAGCCGGGCGGCATGCGCACCGACTGGGCGGGCTCCTCCATGTCGATCCCGCCGATCAGCGAGCCATACGCTGGCACCGTCGGCGCGGTCGCCCGCCGCATGGCCGGCTTCGCCGACAGCGCGGCGAGCGACCCTGCAAAGGTCGCCCAGCTCGTGCTCCGGATCGCCGACCTCGCGGACCCGCCGCTGAGGTTGCTGGTGGGGACCGACGCCTACACGTACGGCCGCACGGCCGACCGGCTGCGGGCTGAGGCCGACGAGCGGTGGGCCGAGCTCAGCACGTCCACGGACCATGCCGACGCCACGGCGGCCCAGCTCGACCCACTCCGCGAAAGCGCGGCCTAGCGGCAGTCGTGGAGGATCGTGCGGACCCGTGTGCCACCGATGAGGCCGCTCGCGCCACGGCTATGAAGCGGAGGGCGGCGACGCGGAGCGCCGGCTGCGGGCCGCGATCCGCTTGTCCGGCGTCGTG
>DATHJG010000914.1:0-6396 GCA_035489875.1 Solirubrobacteraceae bacterium
CGCGACGAGCGGGCCGGCCAGGCTGCCGCGGCCGGCCTCGTCGGCGCCGGCGACGAAGCGGGTGCCGAGCGCGCGGTCGAAGCGGAAGAGGCGAGAGCCCGACGAGCGCTTGCGGCGGTTCGCGCGCCGGGTGGCGCGGGCGGACGAGCTGCGGGGCGACGACGAGGTGGGCGGCGACGTCGGCGGGGCGGACGCGGCCGCGTCCGCCTCAGAGGAGGCCGATGCGCTTCGGCGGCCAGTAGGTGGCGAAGGCGCCGCCGATGACCCAGCCGCGCGGGACCGGTCCCCAGAACCTGCTGTCGTCAGACGCACCACGGTTGTCGCCCATCATGAAGTAGTGGTCGGCGGGAACGACCACCTCGCGGGGGAAGTCGCAGTCAGATCCCCCACCACAGGGGCGCGCGAAGTCCTCCGTCTGGAGCTTCCCGTTGAGCACCACGTGCCCGTTGTCGACCGCGATCCGGTCGCCCGGCCCGGCCACGACGCGCTTGACGAAGTTCACGTCGGCGCGCTGCGTGGTCGGCTTGTCGCAGACCTGCCCGCCGGGCGGCTCGCCGGAGCCGCAGGTGTTGCTCTCCGCGCCCGCGGGCGGGTGGAAGACGACGACCTCGCCGATCTCCGGATCGCTGAAGCGGTTGCCGATCCGGTTGACGAGGATGCGCTGGCCCTTGACGAGCGTCGGCTCCATCGACTCCGACGGGATCCGGTACGGCTTGACGAGGAAGGCCTGGATGCCGAGCGCGAGCCCGAGCGCCACGGCCACGATCATGATCAGCTCCAGCAGCGAGCCGGACGCTGAGGAGGAGCGCTTCACGCTACTTGTCGTCGTCGGACGCCGGGGCCCCGGTGGCCTCGGCCTCCTCGGCGACCGCCGGCTGATCGCCGGCGGCGTCGTCGACCGGCGCGGCCTCGGCGAGCGCCTGCTGGTCGACCGCCTCGCCCGGCACTTCGTCGTCGGCCGCCGCGGCGGCGGCCGCCTCGGCCTGGGCCGCGGGATCGTGCAGCAGGCCGGCCTCGACGATCTCCTCCGGGCCCGTGTAGCGGCGCTCGCGCACGCGGGCGCGCTTGCCGACCCGGCCGCGCAGGTAGTAGAGCTTGGCGCGGCGCACGTCGCCGCGGGCGGCGACCTCGATCCGCTCGATCTTGGGCGAGTGCACGGGGAACGTGCGCTCCACCCCGACACCGAAGGACTGCTTGCGGACGGTGAACGTCTCGCGCACGCCCTCGCCCTGGCGCTTGATCACGACGCCCTCGAAGACCTGGGTGCGCCGGCGCGTGCCCTCGATGACCTGGAAGTGGACGCGGACGCGATCCCCGGCCTGGAACGCGGGGACGCGGCGGAGCTGAGAGCGCTCGAGGCTGTCGATGACGGTGCTCATGGCGAAGAAAATGCCGCAAGAGACGATCCCCGGCGGCGGCGCATCAGGATAGCGAAGCCCCGCCGGATTGCTGAGCCCGCGCCCGCGACTGCTCCGCCCTCCACGCGCGGATGCGCGCGTGGTGGCCGCTCAGCAGCACCTCGGGGACGGTCCAGCCCCGCCACTCCGCGGGTCGCGTGTAGTGGGGATACTCGGGCGCGCCCTCGAGCGCCGTGCTGAACGACTCCTCGTGCGCCGAGTCCTCGTGCCCGAGCGCGCCCGGGAGCTTGCGCAGCACCGCGTCGCACACGACCATCGCCGCCAGCTCGCCGCCGGCGATCACGTAGCGGCCGATCGAGAGCTGGTCGGAGCAGAAGTGCTCGACGATGCGCTCGTCGAACCCCTCGTAGCGCCCGCACAGCAGCGTCAGCTCCGGCTCGGCGGCGAGCTCCTCGACCACGCCGTCGTCGAGCATGCGCCCGCCGGGCGTCAACGCGATCACCCGCCGGCGCTCGCGCACCGCGACCGGGTCCTCGCCGTAGCGGGCGCGCAAAGCCGCCTCGACCACGTCGACGCGCAGGACCATCCCCGCGCCGCCGCCGAACGGCGTGTCGTCCACCTGGCCGGCCGACAGCGGCGTGTGCGCGCGGTAGTCGACGCACTCGAGCGACGACCCGAGCGCCAGCGCGTTGGCGACGTGGCGCTGGCCGCGGAACCAGTCGAACCACTGGGGGAAGAGCGTGAAGACGTCGATGTTCACGGTGTTGGGGGTGGGTGGTGGGATCCGATTCACTCTCCCAGGAAGGACAGGTCGACGTCGATGCGCCGCGCTGCCACGTCGACGGACCGGACGGCGTCGCGCACCATCGGAACGAGCAGCTCCCCCCCGCCCTCGTCGCGCACCACCTCGAGCGCCTCGCACGACGGCAGCGGCAGCATCCGCCGCACGGCGCCGATGCGCCGCTCGCCGTCGAACACCGCGCACCCCGCGAGCTCGTGCGCCCAGTACTCGCCCGGCTCGAGCGCCGGCGCGTGCTCGGCCGGGACCGAGAGCTGCGCGCCGCGCAGCAGCTCGGCGGCCTCGCGGCTCGCGTGGCCGACCAGCCGCAGGATCGGCCGGTCCGCCGTGCCAGCCCGCCGGTCGATCCGCTCGACCCGGCCGTCCACGAAGATCTCGTCGGACAGGCCGAGGAGCCGCGCGACCGGGCGGGTCACGTGGAACGAGCCGTCGAGCCCGTGCGGTCGCCCGACCCGCCCGGCCTCGATCGTCGGTTGCGTCGGGACCTCTCCCGAGACAGGACCGTGCGTCGGAACCGGTCGTGAACCGAGCCGGGCGTCGCACGAATCCCGAAGGGAATCCCTTTGGGATTTTCGAGGGTTCGGGTGGCGATCCGGCGAAGGGTTCACGGCCGGCGAGCGTAGCGGTGACGAGGCCGCAGGCCGAGGCAGGGGCGTGCGGGACTCGAGGGAGGGGTCCCTATTCCACGATGTCGACGAGCACGCGGCGGTTGTCCTTTACCGCCGCGGCCTTGATCACCGTGCGCAGGGCCTGGGCGGTGCGCCCGCCGCGCCCGATCACCTGGCCGTAGTCGTCCTCGCCGACCGAGAGCTCCAGCACGAGCGTGCCGTCGTCCTCGTCGAACTCCTCGACGCGCACGCGCTCAGGGTCGTCCACGAGCGCGCGTGCCAGGTATTCGAGGAGCTCCCGCATGGCGGGGATACTGCGGCCTAGCGGCCGGGGCGCTGGATGCCCTGGGTCTTGAGCAGCTTGTGCACGGCCTCGGAGGGCTGCGCGCCGCGGTCCAGCCAGTGGCGGATCCGCTCTTCGTTCAAGACGATGGTGGAGGGGTCGGTCTGGGCGTTGTAGCGGCCGACGGTCTCGATGACCCGGCCGTCACGCGGGGACCGGCGGTCGGCGACGACGACGCGCCACACCGGGTCCTTCTTCCCGCCGACGCGGGTGAGTCTCATGCTGACGGACATATGCGAGGCGGCAGTCTAGTACACCCCGTCGCGCGACGCCCGGGCGTATTAGCGGTTCCGCATGAGCTGCCCGAGGTCCGGCATCTTGCCCGACTGGAGCCCCTTCATCATCTTCCGCATCTCGCCGAACTGCTTGGTGAGCTGGTTGACCTGCTGCACGCTCGTGCCAGAGCCCTTGGCGATCCGGAGCCGCCGCGAGCCCTTGATCAGCTCCGGATGGCGCCGCTCGTACGGCGTCATCGAGTGGATGATCGCCTCGATCCGGTCGAACTCCTTCTCGTCGACCTGCATCTTCGAAAGCTGGTGGCCCGCGAGCCCGGGGATCATCCCCAGCAGCGACGTGAGCGGGCCCATCTTGCGGATCCGCGTGAGCTGGTCGAGGAAGTCGTCGAGCCCGAACTGGTTCTTGCGCAGCTTGCGCTCGAGCACCGCCGCCTCGTCCTCCTCGAACGAGCGCTCGGCCTTCTCGATGAACGACAGCACGTCGCCCATGCCGAGGATCCGCTGCGCCATCCGGTCGGGGTGGAAGCGCTCGAAGTCGCCGAGCTTCTCCCCCGTCGACGCGAACAGGATCGGCTTGCCGGTGACCGCCTTGACCGACAGCGCGGCGCCGCCGCGAGCGTCGCCGTCGAGCTTGGAGAGCACGACGCCGTCGAACTGGGCGACCTCGGCGAACTGCTCGGCGACGTTGACGGCGTCCTGGCCGGTCATCGCGTCGACCACGAGCAGCACGGAGTGCGGCTTCGTGACCCTGCGGATCTTCGCCAGCTCCTCCATCAGCGCCTCGTCGACGTGCAGGCGCCCGGACGTGTCGATGATCAGCACGTCCTTGCCGTCGCGCTTGGCCTGGTCGACCGCCCAGGCGGCGATGTCGACGGGGTCGCGGTCGGTGCCCTGCTCGTAGACGGTCGCGCCGGCCTGGCCGGCGACCTTGACGAGCTGCTCGACCGCCGCGGGGCGGTAGACGTCGCAGGCGGCGACGGCGACCGAGGACTGGCGCTCCTCGCGCAGCCAGCGGGCGAGCTTGGCGGTCGCGGTGGTCTTGCCGGAGCCCTGCAGGCCGGCCATCAGGATCACGGTCGGCGGGCGCGGGGAGAACGTCAGCCCGGCCGACTGGCCGCCCATCAGGGCGGTCAGCTCCTCGTTGACGATCTTGACGACCTGCTGGCCGGGGTTGAGCTGGCGCTGCACCTCGACGCCCTCCGCGCGCTCGCGCACGCTGGACGTGAACTGCTTGACGACCTTGAAGTTGACGTCCGCCTCGAGCAGCGCGAGACGGATCTCGCGCAGTGCGGCCTTGATGTCGTCCTCGGTCAGCGCACCCCGCTGGCGCACGCCGGCCAGCGTGCCCTGGAGCTTCTCGGCGAGGGAGTCGAACACGCCGCCAACGATAGACGGCGTGCCGCCCTAGTCCTGAACGCTGGTGCCCGGCCCGAGGGCGCCCGGATCCGGCCGGCCGCTCACCGGCCGCGTCGCGCTCTCGGCGGCCTGCGCGGCCTCCCGCGCCGCGCGCGCGGCTGCCTCGGTGTCGGCGGCGGCCGCCCGCGCCGCCTCGTCGGCAGCGCTGTCGGACCGTGGCCGCGGCTTGCGCGGGCGTTCGCCGTCGGGCGGCGGTGGCGATGGCGGTGGCGGTGGCGCGAGGGCGCCGCTGATGTGCCCGAGCGCCTGCGAGAAGTCCGACGGGATCACGAAGACCTTGTTGGCGGAGCCCTGAGCCAAGGAGGGCAGCATCTGCAGGTACTGGTAGGACAGCAGCATCTGGTCGGGCTGGCCGTCGTGGATCGCCTGGAAGACCGTGTCGATCGCCTTGGACTCGCCCTCGGCGCGCAGGATCGCCGCGGTGCGGGCGCCCTCGGCCTTGAGCACGGCGGCCTGCTTCTCGCCCTCGGCGGTGAGGATCTGGGACTGCTTGGTGCCCTCGGCGGTGAGGATCGCGGCGCGGCGGTCGCGCTCGGCGCGCATCTGCTTCTCCATCGCCTCCTGCACCGTGCGCGGCGGCTCGACCGACTTGAGCTCGACGCGGTTGACGCGGATCCCCCACTTGCCGGTCGCCTCGTCGAGCACGACGCGGAGCTGCGAGTTGATGTTGTCGCGCGAGGTGAGCGTCTCCTCCAGCGTCAGGCCGCCGATCACGTTGCGCAGCGTGGTGACGGTCAGCTGCTCGATCGCCTGGAGCGGATTGGCGATCTCGTACGTGGCGGCCTTCGGGTCGGTGACCGTGAAGTAGATGACCGTGTCGATCCCGACGACGAGGTTGTCCTCGGTGATGACCGGCTGCGGCGGGAAGGCGACGACCTGCTCGCGCAGGTCGATCAGCGGCTTGACGCGGTCGATGAACGGGACGATCAGCGTCAGGCCGGCGTCGAGCGTGCGCGTGTAGCGCCCCAGCCGCTCGACGACGCCCGCCCGAGCCTGCGGAACGATCCGCACCCCCGTCACGGCGATGATCAGCACGAACACCGCGAGCACGATCAGGGCGATGGCTCCGGCAGTCATTTCGGTTCCTTCCTCCTACTACTCAATCGGTCACGAGCGCCGTGGCGCCCCGGATCTCGACCACCTGCACGCGGGTGCCGGCTTCGTAGGTCTCCTCGTCCATGTACGCCCGCGCGGTCCAGACCTCTCCGTCGATCCGCACGCATCCGACGCCCTCGTCGTTGGCGATGCGCTCCAGCACCATCGCAGGTTTGCCGACCAGCGCGGCGGTGCCGGTGCGGATCTGCGGCGGCATCCGCCGGTGCGAGCGCGCGAGCGGGCGCAGCGCGGCGAGCAGGGCGATCGAGATGACGAGGAAGACGGCGAGCGAGCCGACGAACGGCACGCCGGCCGCGCTGATGACGGCGGCCACGGCAGCGCCCCCGGCGAACGGGGCGAGGAAGAACCCGAGCGTGGCGATCTCGCCGATGCCGAAGACGACGGCGATGATGAGCCACAAGAGCCAGTCATCCATATCTAACTCCCGGAGCGCAGACGGGAGGCAACCTGCGTATCCATTAACACCACGATACGGAATAGCCGGACGTCGAGCACCGGAACGTATATCCCGGAGCGCAGG
>DATHJG010000915.1:0-2449 GCA_035489875.1 Solirubrobacteraceae bacterium
CCGCCGTGGGCACCGGCTTCACCGACGACTTCAACACGCCCGGTACCGAGTCGCAGCAGGCGTATGACCTGCTCTCCGAGCGCTTCCCGTCACAGTCCGGCGACACCGCGACGGTCGTGTTCTCCGTCCAGGACGGGACGCTGCGTGACGGCGACCGCCCGGCCGCGATCGCGGACGCCGTCAAGACCATCGCCGGGCAGCCGCACGTGACAGCGGCGCCGGACCCGCTCCAGGCCGACGGACAGGTCTCGCCGGACGGGCGCATCGCGTTCACCACCGTGCAGTACGACCAGCCCGCGATGGACCTCGGCGCGGAGCCGGGCCAGGCGCTGGAGACCGCGTCGGAGATCACCCAGCGCGCCGGCATCGAGACCGACCGCAACGGGCAGATCGTCGACCAGGCCGAGCAGACCGCGGCGCCCGTGGGCGAGCTGGTCGGGCTCGCGGTGGCGATCATCGTGCTCACGCTCGTCTTCCGCTCGGCGGCGGCGATGCTGCTCACGCTCGTGAGCGCCGGCATCGCGCTCGCCGGCGGGCTGCTGCTGCTCTCGTTCGGCACCCGCTTCGCCGACTTCCCCAGCGTCGCGCCGACGCTGGGCGTGATGCTCGGGATGGGCGCCGGGATCGACTACGCGCTGCTCATAGTCGGGCGCTACCGCGAGCAGCTCGCCGCCGGCGACAGCGTGCGCGAGGCCGCCCGCGTGGCCAACTCCACCGCCGGGACGTCGGTGATCGCGGCCGGCGCGATCGTCGTCGTCGCGATCGCCGGCCTGCTCGCGACCGGGATCCCGTTCGTCGGGGGGATGGGCGTCGGCTCGGCAATCGTCGTCGCCGCCGTGGCGGTCGGCGCGGTCACGGTGCTGCCGGTCCTGATGGGCGCGTTCGCCAAGCGGCTGCGGCCGCGCAAGCTCGAGCACGTCGCACCGTCTCCGCGCTTCGCTCGCTGGGGGCGCCTGATCGTCGCGCGGCCCTGGGTGGCCGCCGGCCTCGGCACGCTCGTCCTCGTGCTGCTGGCAACGCCGTTCGGCAGCCTGCGCCTCGGCCAGCCCGACGACGGCAACGACCGGCAGGCCTCGACCACGCGCCAGGCGTACGACCACCTCGCCAAGGGCTTCGGTCCCGGCTTCAACGGCCCGCTCGTGCTGGCCGCCAGCGTGCCCGCGAACGCGGGCGGCGAGGCGGCGCTCGAGCGCGTGCAGCGCGCGGTCGCCGCCGATCCCGGCGTGGCGGCCGCGGCGCCGGCCCGGTTCAACGAGACGCGCGACGCCGCGACGCTGTCCGTGGTCCCGACGACGTCGCCGCAGGACGAGCGCACCTCCCAGCTGGTCGAGCGGCTGCGCGACACGGTCATCCCCCGCGCGGTGGCGGGCGCCGACGTCGCGGTCCACGTGGGCGGCGCGACCGCCACGTTCGGGGACCTCGCCGACAAGATCGCCTCGCGGCTGCCGATCTTCATCGCGCTGGTCGTCGGGCTCAGCGTGCTGCTGCTGATGGCGGTGTTCCGCTCGCTCTGGGTGCCGCTCGTGAGCGCCGCGTTCAACGTGCTCTCGATCCTCGCCGCCTACGGCGTCGTCGTGGCCATCTTCCAGTGGGGCTGGGGCGCGAGCCTGCTCGGGCTCGACGGCGAGGTGCCGATCGTCTCGTTCGTCCCGCTGTTCATGTTCGCGATCCTGTTCGGCCTGTCGATGGACTACAACGTGTTCCTCCTGAGCCGCATCCGCGAGGAGTACCACCGCGGGCTTGGGCCGAAGGAGTCGGTCGTCGTGGGCCTGTCCCGCGTCGGGCGCATCATCCTCGCCGCGGGAGCGATCATGACCGCAGTGTTCCTGGGCTTCGCCTCCGACCCGGACGTGGTCCTCAAGACGATCGGGCTCGGGCTCGGGAGCGCGATCCTCATCGACGTGCTCGTGGTGCGGATGGTCGTCGCCCCGGCGATCATGGCGCTGCTCGGCGATCGCGCGTGGGGGCTCCCCGGCTGGCTCGACCGGCTGCTGCCGAACATCTCGCTCGAGGGCGAGGAGGAGCACCGGCCCGCCGAAGAGCCGCTTGTGACCGCCTGAGTGCGGGTACCGGGTTCGTTGGTCGGAGGGACGAATCCGAGGGAGGCTTGTCGTGGTGTGGAAGGCCTATGCCGTCGCGCTCGCCTGCGCGACGCTGTTGATCGCCCCGGCGGCGGGCGCCGCCGCCGGGGATGAGCGGACGCTGGAGCGCTACGCCAAGGGCACGTGGGCGTCGTTCGTGGCGATGACCGACCCGGCGACCGGTCTCCCGACCGACGTGCTGCTCGCGGACGGCACGCGGATCCCGCAGACCTCGACCACCAACATCGGCGCGTACATGTGGAGCGCGGTCGCTGCCGAGCGGCTCGGGATCATCGGCCGCCACGAGCTGACCGCGCGGCTGGCCCGCACGCTGACCACGCTCGAGCACATGGAGCGCCACGACGCGA
>DATHJG010000916.1:0-4426 GCA_035489875.1 Solirubrobacteraceae bacterium
CTCCAAGACGCTCTGCTACCTCGAGCACCTCGAGCGGCACGACCCGCGGTACTCGAGGACCCCGTTGTCGCCGGCCACCCGCTGCGGATCTCGGTGAACGTCGCGGTCAGCCAGCTTCGCGATCCGGCCTTCCCGGGTCTGGTCGAGCAGGTCCTGACGGAGACGAGGCTCGCGCCGGCGCAGCTGTGCCTGGAGATCACGGAGTCCTCGCTGATGCGCGAGGCGGGGCAGGGCGCCGCCGCGCTGGCCCGGCTCAAGCGGCTGGGCGTCGACCTGTCGATGGACGACTTCGGCACCGGCTACTCGTCGCTGTCCTACCTGCACCACCTGCCCGTGGACGAGCTCAAGGTGGACCGGTCGTTCATCAGCCGCCTCGGTCGCGCCACGCGCGACCGGCACCTGATCGAGGCGATCGTCGGGATGGCGCATGCGCTCGATCTCACCGTCGTCGCGGAAGGCGTCGAGACCGACGAGCAGCTCCAGTTCCTGAGCGAGCTCGGCTGCGAGCTGGCGCAGGGCTACCTCTTCGCGCCCGCGATCACGGCGGACGCGCTGCTCGCGCTGCTGCAGCGCGAGCGGGCGGCGAGCCCGGTCGCGACCGCCTCCTGACGCGGCGTTACCGCAGGCTCGCGTCAGATGCCGAGCTTGTCACCGATGTCGGTGAAGTAGAAGGCTCCGCCCATGTCGACCCAGAGGGCTGCGACGACCAGCGACGCGGCGCCTGCGATGGGCACGAGCGGCAGCCTGCCGGTCCATGCTCGACCAAGGCCGAGCGCCACGCCCAGCGCAAGGGGTGGGATCGTCGCGTAGATGTAGCGGAGCAGGAACGTGTCGTTGCCCGTGAGCGCGTACACGACGTTCATGAGCAGCACGCCCGAGACGAACGGCAGCGCGAGGAACCACATCCGCCAGTCCCGGCGTCGTGTCGCGAGGAGCCCGATCGCGCCGGCGAGGAGCAGGATCGCGAGCCCGTCGACGGCGACGCGAATCCACCACACGTCGAGTTGCACGTTCCATTCCTGCGGGAGCACGCCGTCCAGCAGGCGCGCATTCAGCTCCGGCAGCGCGCCCAGGCGGCTCAGGAGACCGCTCGAGGTGATCGGCGAGACGACGCCCTGCCCGCCCGTGATGTCGACCGTGAGCGAGCCGTAGCGCACGAGATTCGAGATGAGCCACGGCGCGAGCATGATCGGGGGAATGGCGGCGAGCGCGAGCGCCTCGCCTCCCCGGCGCCGCGTGCGGTCGCGGCGGACGCGCTTCGCCAGGACGACGAGGAACAGCGGAACGAGGCAGACGAGGGAGAGCTTGGTGAGCAGGCAGAGCCCGAGCAGCACGGCCGCCGCCAGCATCAGATCTCCGCGGTGCTCCGCGTCCGCGCGCCATAGGGCCAGCAGGAAGGCCGTCCCGAGGACGAGCTCGAGCGGAGTGGTGCCGATCGTGACCGCGCGCACGACGACGCCCGGCCACAACACGGCGGTCAGGGTGACGCCGAACGCCACCAGCGCCTGCTCCCGCGGCGCCAGGCGGCGCGCGAGTCCCCACAGCAGCCAGACGGCCAGGCAGAGCAGGCCCAGATCGAACGCGCGCACCGCGAAGACCTTCTGGCGGTGATCGCCGAGCGCAGCGAAGCTGGGCGCCGCAGCGAGGTAGTAGAGCGGCGGTTGAATGGCCTCGTAGCTGCGGCCGGCGAGGCCGACGTCGGCCGGATCGGTCCGGCTCGGTCGCGGCCACGTGCGGTCCGTGATCGCCTGCACCTCGGGGCTGACGAGGTCGGTCGGCCGCGGTAGGCGCTGGTCCTCGACCACCTTCTGGATGTAGTCGTAGTGCGGGCGTTCGTCGATGTCCGCCCAGACGTGGAATCGGAGCACCGTGACGGCACCCAGCAGGACGAGCATGGCGAGCTGGACCGCGACGAGCACGCGCACGAACGCAGGGCGCGCGCGTCGCGATGCCCTCGGGGGGCTCGCTGCGGTCCGGGCCGTCACATGCATCAGTCCACCGGCACCGCGGCGCCGTCCTCCGGCACCGTGACGCGCTCGGTGAGCGCCTCGTCCTGCAGGCACTGGTGCAGGTCCGCCCGGGTCTGGACGCAGTGGTTGATCGCGTCGAGGTGGACCGCGACGATCCGGGCGTCCGGCACGCGCCGGGCGACGGCCACGACGTCCTCCGACGTCATCACGAGCGGCTCCCCGCCGGTGAAGCGCGCACCGCTCGCGTTGACGACGACCACGTCCGGGCGGTGCTCGTCGAGCACGCGCTCGACCGCCTCGTAGAGGACGGTGTCGCCGGCGAGGTAGAGCGTGCGGCCGGCGCCGCGCAGCACGAACCCGCTGACCGGGGCGAGCAGCTCGGCGTCCGCACCGTGGCCGTGCCGGGCCGGCGTGCGGATCACCTCGATGCCGTCCCAGGTCAGGCGGTCCTCGACCGGCCGCAGGTTGCTGAAGCCGTGCGCGCGCAGGCGCTCGACGTCCTCCGGCTGGCAGAGCAGCGGCACGTCCTCGGGCAGCAGCTCGGCCGCCGTCGCGTCGAAGTGGTCCTGGTGCAGGTGGGTGACGAGGACGGCGTCGACGCCCTCGACCACCAGCTCGGGCGGCTCGGGCAGCTCGACGAGCGGGTTGCGGCGGTCGTTCTCGGTGTTCCCCACCGGCGGGCGGGCGCCGGCGGGATCGAGCATCGGGTCGACGAGCAGCCGGCGGCCCGCGATCTCCAGCCGCAGGGTGGCGTGGCGGATCAGGCGGAGCTGCATCGGCCTGCACGGTATCTGCACCGGCGCCCCTCCCGCCCTCCACACCGGGGTGCCAGACTCGCCCCCGCGATGACGTCGCCGCTGATCTGCGTGATCGAGGACGAGGAGGTGATCGCGGCCGCCGTGGCCGCGCGCCTGCGGGCCGAGGGGTTCGCCGTCGAGGTCGCGCACGACGGCGCCGACGGGGTCGCGCTGTGCGATCGCCTGCGGCCGGACCTCGTGGTGCTCGACCTCATGCTGCCCGGGCTCGACGGCCTGGAGGTGTGCCGGCGCGTCCAGCGCGACCGGCCCGTGCCGGTGCTCATGCTGACCGCGCGCGACGACGAGACCGACGTGCTCGTCGGGCTCGGCGTCGGCGCCGACGACTACATGACCAAGCCGTTCTCCCCGCGCGAGCTGGTCGCCCGCATCCGCGCGCTGCTGCGCCGGGTGGAACGCCGGCCGGCGCCGTCGGGCCCGGCGGTGACGGTCGGGACGCTCGCGCTGGACCCCGAGCGCCGCCGCGTCGCGATCGGCGACGACCAGGTGCACCTCACGCCGACCGAGTTCGACCTCCTCGTGCTGCTCGCCGCGCGGCCCGGCGTCGTGTTCACGCGCGACCAGCTCCTCGCCGAGGTGTGGGGCTGGCGCGACGGCGCGGGGCACCGGACGGTCGACTCCCACATCCGCGGACTGCGGCGCAAGCTCGGCGCCGCGTGGGTGCGGACCGTCCCCGGCGTCGGGTACGCGCTCGAGCCGGAGGCCGGGTCGTGAGGCCGCTCGACCGCCTGCCGTCGATCAAGGTCAAGCTCGGCGTGGTGATCGTCGCCACCGTCGTCGGCACCGTGCTCGTGCTGCGGCTCGGCGCGCGCCTCGACCTGACGCTGCCCGAGCGCGCGGTCGCCGCCACCGCGATCGGCCTGCTCTTCGTTGGGTTCCTCGCGCGCGGGACGACGTCGCCGCTGCGCGAGATGGCCGCCGCGGCGAGCGCGATGGCCCGCGGCGACCACAGCGTGCGCGTGCGGGCCACGTCGCGCGACGAGGTCGGCGACCTGGCGCGCGCGTTCAACACGATGGCCGCGCAGCTCGACGACGTCGACCGGCAGCGGCGCGAGCTGGTGGCGAACGTGTCGCACGAGCTGCGCACGCCGATCGGGGCGCTCCAGGCGCTGCTGGAGAACCTCGCCGACGGCGTGGAGCCGCCCGATCGCGCCACGCTGCGCGTCGCGCTCGCGCAGACCGAGCGGCTCGGGCGGCTGGTGGCGCAGCTCCTGGACCTCTCGCGCATGGAGAGCGGCGCGCTGCCGCTCCATCCCGTGCGCTTCCCGGTGCGGCCGCTGCTCGAGCAGGCGCTGCGCGAGTGCGAGCTCTCCGAGCCCGGCGGGGTGCGGCTGCGGGTGTCGGTGCAACCGGGCGACCTGGCGGCGCAGGGCGACCCCGAGCGCGTGCACCAGGTGGTCGCGAACCTGCTCGACAACGCGGTCCGCCACTCGCCGCCCGACGGGCGCGTCTGGGTGAGCGCGCACGAGGCCGACGGCCTGACGACGATCGCGGTGATCGACGAGGGCCCGGGCATCCCCGCCCACGAGGCCGACCGCGTGTTCGAGCGCTTCTACCGCACGGACGAGGCGCGCTCCGCACGCGCGGGCGGCACCGGGCTGGGTCTGGCGATCGCACGCTGGATCGTGGACGCCCACGGCG
>DATHJG010000917.1:0-4494 GCA_035489875.1 Solirubrobacteraceae bacterium
GCACCGTGATCACGGCCTCGGTCACGCGCTCGCCGAGGAACTTCGCCGCGTCCTCCGCGAGCTTGCGGATGATCAGCGCGGAGATCTCCTCGGGCGCGTACTGCTTGCCGCGCACCTCGAAACGGACCGCGTCGTTCGCGCCCCTGACGACCTTGTAGGAGACGATCTTCGCCTCCTCGGTCACCTCGTCCCACTTACGCCCGACGAACCGCTTGGCGGAGTAGATCGTCGCCTCGGGGTTGAGGATGGCCTGGCGCTTGGCGACCTGACCCACCAAGCGCTCGCCGTCCTCCGTGAACGCCACCACCGACGGGGTGGTCCGAGCGCCTTCGGCGTTCGGGATCACCTCCGCGTGGCCGCCTTCCATCGTCGCTGCGACGACCGAGTTGGTCGTTCCCAGATCGATCCCGACCGCCTTGGCCATTGCCGTCCCTCCCGATCCGCGGGCTTTGTGCCCGTGGAGGTAAGGCGGGCGCGGAGGCGTTCAAGCGGCCGCCAGAAATTCTCGCAATTTGCGCACGTTTCCACCCAGGCGCTTGATATCCCCGGCCGCGGCCGTACCGACACCAGCGTCTGGGCATGACCCCTGCTCGAGCGAAAGGATCGCCATGGCCCTCCCCGTGCGACGCCGTGACACCGCTCCCCAACCGGTTCAGCGCTGGGACCCGTTCCGGGAGCTCGAAGGACTCCAGGACCAGCTCTCACAGCTCCTCCAGCGCACCGGTCCGGACGGTGGCAGCGTCCCGTTCATCCCCCTGGTCGACATCGAGGAGACCGAGGACGCGTGGATCGTCGAGGCCGAGCTCCCGGGCGTGAGGCCCGAGGACGTCAACGTCGAGCTGCGCGGCTCGGAGCTCGCGATCTCCGGCGAGATCAAGGAGCGCGAGCGGGAGGGGATCCTCCGCCGCCGCACGCGCAAGACCGGCGAGTTCGACTACCACATCACGCTGCCCGGCGACGCCGACCCCGACCAGATCCAGGCGAAGCTGCACGACGGCATCCTGATGGTGCGGATCGCGAAGCCGGAGCAGGAGCGCCCGCGCCGGATCGACGTCAAGGCCGAGTAGCCGCATGGCCGAGCCGACGATCGTCGCCTGCACGAACTGCGGCAAGAAGAACCGCGTGCCGGTCGTCGCGCGCGGCACGCCGCGCTGCGGCAACTGCCACCAGCCGCTGCCGTGGATCGTCGACGCCGACGCGCAGGACTTCGACGGCGCGCTCGACGCCGACGTGCCCGTGCTCGTCGACTTCTGGGCCGCGTGGTGCGCTCCGTGCCGGATGATCAGCCCGATCGTGGAGCGCATGGGACGCGAGCTGGCGGGCCGGCTCAAGGTCGTCAAGCTGGACGTCGACGGCGCGCCGGAGGTCGCGGCGCGCCACGGCGCCCAGAGCATCCCGCTGCTCGTCCTGTTCCACGCCGGCGAGGAGGTCGACCGGCTCGTCGGCGCCGTCCCGGAGCGACAGCTGCGCGAGTGGCTCGAACCCCACTTGACCCCTGCCGCCAGCGCGCAGGGGACGTAGGCCCCCAGACCCACGGGAGGCGGTAGGTCCGATGCCAATGCGTCACGTCGTCGGCGAGGTGCCGCAGGGCGGCAGCCCGTGGCCGCCGATCGCGGCCTACGCGTTCCTGTCCGACTGCGAGGTGTGCGCGCTCGTCGCGCCGAGCGGCAACGTCGAGTGGCTCTGCCTGCCGCGCTTCGACGGGCCGTCGATCTTCGGGGCGATCCTCGACCGCGACGCCGGCGGCTTCCGGCTCGCGCCCGTCGACACGACGGTGCCGGCCGGCCGCCGCTACCTGCCCGGCACGCTGGTGCTCGAGACGACGTGGAGCACGAACACCGGCTGGATCGTCGTGCGCGACTCGCTGCTGATCGGCCCCTGGCACCACGGCAGAGAGCGCACCGACACGCACCGGCGCACGCCGACCGACACCGACGCAGACCACGTGCTCACGCGCACGGTCCGGTGCGTCAACGGTCGCGTCGACATCCGCATGGAGTGCGAGCCGCGGCCGAACTACGGCCTCGACGCGGTGAGCTGGGCCTACGACGGAGAGGGCTACTCGTGCGCCCGCGCGCGGACCGGCGAGGGCGGGCCGACGCTCAGGCTGACCACCAACCTGCGGCTCGGCTTCGAGGGCGGCAGCGCGCGGGCGCGGACGACGATGCGGCAGGGTGACACGGCGTTCTTCGCGCTCGCCTGGAGCGAGCATGCGGGGCCTGGGAGCCATCACGAGGCGGATCGGCGGATGGAGTTCACGAGCGCGTTCTGGAACGAGTGGCTGCTGCGCGGCAGCTTCCCCGACCACCCCTGGCGGATCTACCTGCAGCGCAGCGCGCTGACGCTCAAGGGCCTGACGTTCGCGCCGACCGGCGCGATGATCGCGGCCGCCACGACCTCGCTCCCCGAGACGCCCGGCGGCTCGCGCAACTGGGACTACCGGTACTCGTGGATCCGCGACTCGACGTTCATGCTCTGGGCGCTGTACACGCTCGGCTTCGACGAGGAGGCCAACGACTTCTTCTACTTCATCCGGGACGTCGTCGGCGTGAGCGAGAAGCTCCAGGTCCTGTACGGGATCGGCGGCGAGCGGGAGCTGCCCGAGCGGACGCTCGACCACCTCGACGGCTACGAGCACGCACGTCCGGTCCGGATCGGCAACGACGCCTACCGCCACCGCCAGCACGACGTCTGGGGCGCGCTGCTGGACTCGATCTACATGCACACGCGCTCGCGCGACGGGCTCGCCGAGTCGACCTGGCGGATGCTGTGCGACCAGGTCGAGGAGGCGATCGCCCACTGGCGCGAGCCCGACCGCGGGATCTGGGAGGTGCGCGGCGATCCGAAGCACTTCACCTCCTCGAAGGTGATGTGCTGGGTCGCGTGCGACCGCGGCGCGCGGCTGGCCCGCCTGCGCGGGGCGCACGACATCGCGGCGCGCTGGCAGGCCGCGGCCGACGAGATCCACGAGGACGTGTGCGCGAACGCCCTCGACGAGCGCGGCGTGTTCACCCAGCACTACGGCGCCACGTCGCTCGACGCGTCCTGCCTGCTGCTGCCGCTCGTGCGATTCCTTCCGCCCGACGACGAGCGGATCGTGCACACCGTGGACGCGATCGCGGAGGAGCTCACCGTCCACGGGTTCGTCCTGCGCTACCGCACCGACGAGACCGACGACGGGATGATCGGGGAGGAGGCCTCGTTCGCGGTCTGCACGTTCTGGCTGGTGAGCGCGCAGGTCGAGATCGGGCAGACCCGCCGGGCGCGGGCGCTGTGCGAGAAGGCGCTCTGCTACGCGTCGCCGCTCTACCTCTACGCGGAGGAGATCGATCCGCGCTCGGGCCGCCACCTGGGCAACTTCCCCCAGGCGTACACGCATCTTGCGCTCATCAACGCGGTGATGCACGTGATCCGCGCCGACGAGGCGCTGGCATGGGAGGAGCCGCTCAGCGCGGCACCGCCGGCCGTTGTCGTCATCGAAGAGGGGGACTAGGTCATGGATCCACTCAGCCTGCTGTGGCTGTTCTTCATCCTCGCATCGCTCCAGCCGGCGTTCGCGCGCCAGGCGATGCTCGTCCAGCGGCGCCGGGCGCTGAACGACATCTCGAAGGAGCGCGGGGCGACGGTCATCACGCTGATCCACCGGCAGGAGACGATGTCGCTGCTCGGCTTCCCGCTGGTCCGGTTCATCGACATCGACGACGCCGAGAGCGTGCTCCGGGCGATCCGCGAGACGCCCGCCGGACGGCCGATCGAGATCATCCTGCACACGCCGGGCGGCATGGTGATCGCCGCGCGGCAGATCGCGTCGGCGCTCGCCGACCACGACGCGCAGGTGACCGGCGTCGTGCCGCACTACGCGATGAGCGGCGGGACGCTGATCGCGCTGGGATGCGACGAGCTCGTGGTCGAGTCGCACGCCGCGCTCGGGCCGATCGACCCCCAGATCGGCCAGCATCCGGCGGCGTCGTTCGTCGAGGTCGCCCGGATGCCCGGGAACCGGGACGACAACACGCTGCTCATGGCCGACGTCGGGCGCAAGGCGATCGCGCAGGTCGAGGGGTTCGCTGCCCGCCTGCTGGAGCCCAGGCTGGGGGCGGAGCGGGCCCGCGAGGTGGCGGCCCTGCTGTCCCGCGGCACGTGGACGCACGACCACCCGCTCCAGCCGCCCGAGCTGAAGGCGCTCGGGCTGCCGGTCCGCGTCGGGGTGGGCGAGGCCGAGCGCGAGCTGATGACGCTGTATCCGCAGCCGCGCGGTCGCACGCCCGCCGTCGAGTACGTCCCCGGCCCTTCGGCGCCGAGCCTCCCGCAGGGCCGCCGGCGGCCCGTCGCGTCGAAGGGTTGACCGCCGCGCCGCACAGCCTACGAGCGATGGCGTGGCTAGCCTCGTCGTGGAGCGATTCAGGGCGCCGTCGGGCGCGCGATGGAGTTCGCCCGCAAGCGCATCGTGACCGACCTCGCGGGTCGCACCGTCTGGTGCGCGAGCGCGCACAG
>DATHJG010000918.1:0-4536 GCA_035489875.1 Solirubrobacteraceae bacterium
CCGGCCAGCGCCGGCCCGACCGCGCGCGCCAAGTTGATCGAGATGCCGTTGAGCGTCACGGCGGAGGCGAGGTCGGCACTCGGCACCAGGTCCGGGATCAGCGAAGCGAAGGAAGGCACCGCTACGGCAATCGCCGCCCCCATCGCGAGCGTGAGCAGGAGCACGACCGCGGGCGAGGCCGACCCCGCGCCCACGAGCACGGCCAGCAGCGCCATCGACACCGACATCGATCCGACGAGCCCGATGAGCAGCCACCGGCGGTCGATCAGGTCCGCGACGGCGCCGGCGGGCAGCGCGAGCACGACGGCAGGGATCGTCGAGGCCGTCTGGACCAGGGCGAGCAGTGCCACCGAGCCGGACTGCTCGGAGATCACCGCGACGGCGCCCACGGTCTCGCTCCAGTTGGCCAGCTGCACGCCGAGGAACGTCAGCCACACCGTGCGGAACGCGCGGTGGCGCAGCGGCGCCCAGGCCGCTCCGCGCGTGACGGCGCCACCTGCGCTCATCGCGGGAGTGTCGCGCTCCGCGCCGCGGGCGTCCCCCGGCGCGGTAGCGCCATCACCCAGCGGCGATCGCGAAGTACTTCGTCGAGAGGTACTCCTCGATGCCCTCACGGCCGCCCTCGCGGCCGAAGCCGGAGGCCTTGACGCCGCCGAACGGCGCGGCGGGGTTGGAGACCATGCCCTGGTTGAGGCCGAGCATGCCGGTCTCGAGCCGCTCGCCCACGCGCAGCGCGCGGTCGATGTCCCGGGTGAAGAGGTACGCGACCAGCCCGTACTCGGTGTCGTTGGCGGACGCGACGACCTCGTCCTCGGTCGCGAACGTCTGCACCGGGGCGACCGGGCCGAAGATCTCCTCGCTCAGCACGCGCGCGCCCGCCGGGACGCCGGCCAGCACGGTGGGGGCGAAGAAGTAGCCCGGCCCGTCCCCGGACGTGCCGCCGCACAGCACCTCAGCGCCGAGCGCCCGGGCGTCGTCGACGAGCGCGGCGACCTTGTCGCGCTCGCCGCCGTCGATGAGCGGGCCGACGTCGGTGCCGTCCTCGGCGCCGTGGCCGACGCGCAGGGCGCCCATCCGCTCCGCGAGCCGGCGCGTGAACTCGGCGGCAACCGGCTCCTGCACGAAGAAGCGGTTGGCGGCGGTGCACGCCTCGCCGCCGTTGCGCATCTTGGCGAGTAGCGCACCCTCGACGGCCCGGTCGAGGTCGGCATCGGCAAAGACGACGAACGGCGCGTTGCCGCCCAGTTCCATCGACATGCGCAGGAGCCGCTCGGCCCCCTGCCCGACCAGCAGCCGGCCGATCTCGGTCGAGCCGGTGAAGGAGACCTTGCGGAGGCGCGGGTCGCGCATCAGCGGCTCGACGACCCTCGACGCCGACGAGCTCGTCACGACGTTCAGGACCCCCGCCGGCAGCCCCGCCCGCTCAAGGATCTCCGCCAGCGCGAGCATCGACAGCGGCGTCTGCTTGGCCGGCTTGACGACCATCGTGCAGCCGGCCGCCACCGCGGGCCCGATCTTGCGCGTCCCCATCGCCATCGGGAAGTTCCACGGCGTGATCAGCAGGCACGGGCCGACCGGCTGCTTCATGACCAGCACCCGGGAGCGCCCGTCGGGCGATGTGGCGAAGCGGCCGTCGATCCGGACGGCCTCCTCGGCGAACCAGCGGAAGAACTCGGCCGCGTACGCGATCTCGCCGCGCGACTCGGCCAGCGGCTTGCCCATCTCGAGCGTCATCAGCAGCGCCAGCTCCTCCTGGCGCTCCATCAGCTCCTCGAACGCGCGGCGCAGGATCTCGCCCCGCTGCCGCGGCGGATGCGCGGCCCAGGCCTCCTGCACGGCGGCCGCGGCGTCCAGGGCGGCAGTCGCGTCCTCTGCGGTGGCGTCGGCGATCTCGGCCAGCCGGCCGCCGGTGCCCGGGTCCTCGACGTCGAGCGTCCCGCCGCCCGTCGCCGGCCGCCAGGCGCCGCCGATGTAGAGGCCGTCCGGAACGCGCTCCACGACGTCACCGGCGGCCACGTCGACCGCCATCACGCCACGCCCGCGCCGAGCCGCGCCTGCACGGAGTCGACGATGCCGGCAGCGTCGGGCAGGAACGCGTCCTCCAGCGACGGGCTGTAGTGCACGGGCGTCTCGTCGGTCGCGACGATCCAGACGTCGTCCAGATCGTGGAGGCCCGCCTCCGCGACCGCGCCGAGCAGCCCCGTGGCCCAGCCGCCGGTGCGCGGGCCTTCCTCGACCGCGAGCAGCCGGTTCGTCCGGGCCACGGATTCCAGCACCGTCGCTGTGTCCAGCGGACGCAGCGTGCGCAGGTCGACCACCTCGACGTCGACCCCCCGCCCGGCGAGCTGCTCGGCGGCCGTCAACGCGTCCTGCACGCCCTTGCCGATCGTCGCGATCGTCAGATCGCCGCCCGCGCGCGCGATGCGCGCCTGTCCCAGCGGGATCACCTCGCCGTCCGGCGGCGCCTCGCCCTTGACCGAGTACAGGCGCTTGTGCTCGAGGAAGATCACCGGGTTGGGGTCGCGGATCGCCGCCTTCAGCATGCCCTTCGCCTCAGCCGGGCTGGACGGGAACGCGATCTTGATGCCCGGGATGCCCTGGAACCACGTGCCGTGGTTCTGGGAGTGGATCGCGCCGAAGCGGCCGCCGGCCCCGACCGCGGACCGGACGACGAGGGGCACGCTGCCCTGCTCGTTGGAGACGAACCAGTACTTGGCGGCCTGGTTGACGAGCGAGTCCATCGGGAGCGCCATGAAGTCGCCGAACATGACCTCGAAGATCGGGCGCAGCCCCGTGACCGCGGCGCCGTACGCGGCGCCCGCCAGCGCGAGCTCGGAGATCGGGGTGTCGAACACCCGCTCCTCGCCGAACCGCTCGTAGAGACCCGGCGTGGCCTTGAACACGCCGCCCGCGACCGCCACGTCTTCGCCGAAGAACACGACGGACTCGTCGCGCTCCATCTCCTCGGCGATGGCGTCGCGGATCGCCACGCGGAACTCGAGGACGCTCATGCGGGTGCGAACTCCGTCGCCGGGACGGACGGGTCCGGGTACGGGGCGGCGAGCGCGGCCGCGACGGCGTCGTCGAGCTCGCGCCGCGTGGCCGCCTCGACGGCCTGCACGGCCTCGTCGGTCGCGCCGGCGTCGAGCAGGCGCTGCCGCGCGATCGGCAGCGGGTCCCGTGCCTTCCAGCGCTCCACCTCCTCCGCCGGCCGGTATGTGGCCGGGTCGGACTTCGAGTGCCCGTAGTGCCGGTACGTCTGGCACTCGAGCAGCGTCGGCCCGCCGCCGGAGCGGGCGCGTGAGATCGCCTCGCGTGCCGCGTCGACGACCGCGAAGAGGTCGTTGCCGTCGACGACCCGGGCCGGGACGCCGAACGGCTCGGCGCGCTTCGCGATGTCGGCGCCCGCGGTGACCTTCTGCATCGGCGTGAACTCGCCGTACCAGTTGTTCTCACACACGAACACCACGGGCAGCTCGAGCACCTTGGCGAAGTTCATGCACTCGAAGAAGTACGCCTGGTTCGTCGCGCCGTCGCCGAAGAAGGCGACGGCGACGCGGCCCTGGCGGCGGGCGGAGACCGCGGCGCCCGTCGCCGCCGCGATCGAGCCCCCGACGATGCCGTAGCAGCCCACCAGGCCGCGCGCGCGGTCGATCACGTTCATCGAGCCGGAGCGGCCGCCGCAGGTCCCGGTCGCGCGGCCGAGCATCTCGGCGACCATGCCCTCGGCGTCGGTCCCCTTGGCCAGCGCGTGACCGTGCCCCCGGTAGGTGCCCGCGACGTAGTCGTCGGGCTCGAGCGCCTGGCAGACGCCGACCGGGATCGCCTCCTGCCCGGCGGCCAGGTGGGTCGTGCCGTGGACCTCGCCCTTCAGGAACAGCCGGTGCAGCTCCAGCTCGAAGAGCCGGATCAGCAGCATGCGTCCGTAGGACTCCAGGTATGGGCGAACGGCGTCCGGCGGCGAGGCGGTATGGGCGATGGCCACTAGGTCTCCTCCAAGGCTCCGCTACACGGGTTGCGACGGCGGCGGGACGGGTCCGCGCCGATCCGATGGCAAACCGTAGCGCAAACGTTTGCAGAGAGCCAGAGGATCCGGCACGCTCACCGGGCGTCCTGGAACGGGAGCAGGAGGTACGACCCGTGCTCGAGGCCCGTGTGCAGCGTCGTGGTGCCGCCGAACACGCCGGCCGGGCGGTCCTGCGGGTCGTCGTGCAGGAACGGCCCGCAGCCCTTCAGCTCGTTCTTGAACGACCCGATGCGTACGCCGCCACCGGGATGCTCGTAGTCGCGCCCGAGCACGGTGAGCGCGATCCGGTGGCCGGCCGGCACGACCACGCACGTCGGCCAGATCTCGACGTCGGCCGCGTAGACCTCGCCGGGCGTCAGCGGCTCGGCGCGGTCATGCGGGTGATACGGGCGGTACTCCGTGCTGAGCTCGGGATCCAGCCGGCGGTGCGACACGCGCAGCCAGCCCTGCGCGATCGGCGTGTGCGGGTCCAGCGCTCCCTGGAAGACGACCTCCCGGCCGTCGGGACC
>DATHJG010000919.1:0-7809 GCA_035489875.1 Solirubrobacteraceae bacterium
TCGATCCCGGGCTTCCCCGACACGCTCGTGGTCGAGACGCTCGGCGAGTGCGACGCGAACGGCATCCGCCCGCTCCCGATGCCGGGCCTGCCGACGCACCTGCGCGGGCTGGTCGAGGCGCTGGGGGAGTACCAGCAGGCCGCGGCCGACGCGGCCTGGTCCGGCGACGCCCGCGACGCGGTCCGCGCGCTGGCCGCCCACCCGCTCGTCCGCTCGATCGACCTCGCCGAGGAGCTCTACGCCGAGATGGCGACCGCGCACCGCGAGCACCTGCCGGCGCGGCTCGTGCCCGCCTGAGCGATCCCGTCGGCCGAGGCTAGGCGGCCGCGAGCCCGTACTGCCGATGACGGAGCAGCCGGCGGAAGCGGCGCAGCACGCGGGTCATCAAGCGGCCCGGCTCAGCTCGCCGCCCGGCGGCGTCGTCGCGACGCCCTCGGGCGCGTAGGCGTAAGGATGGTGGAAGACGTCGAGCGGGCGCTGGCCCTCGCGGACCACGATCGTGAACGACTCGCCGGTCTTGCCGTCGAAGACGGACACGAGCGCGCGGTCGTCGTGGGGGCGCCAGAGCAGCCGCACGTCGATGCCGTCGCTGACGCGGTGATCGAGCTCCCGGACCATGTGGATCGTGTGCCTGGTCATGGAGACAAGGTCCCACCGCCCCCGTCGCCGCAACACCGGGGCCAACCCGCGAACGTCTGGCGGGGTCACCCCCGACGAGGGGTGTGGCGAGCCGTAGGCGTCACTCGCGTCACCACCCGGGGGTCACTCCCCGATGTCCTCGTTCCAGACGTCCGGCTGGGCGGCGATGAACGACTGGAGCAGCTCGGCGCAGTCGTCTGAGGCGAGGTCGATGACCTCGACGCCGGACTCGCGCAGCCAGCCGATCCCGCCGCGGAACGTGCGCGACTCGCCGACCACGACCGTGCCGATCCCGAACTGGCGGATCAGGCCGCTGCAGTACCAGCAGGGCGCGAGCGTCGTGGAGATCAGCGTGTCGCGGTACGAGCGGCGGCGGCCCGCGTTGCGGAACGCCTCGACCTCGGCGTGGGCGGACGGGTCGTCGCGCTGCACGCGCTGGTTGTGCCCGCGTCCCAGGAGGGCTCCCGAGGCGTCGAACAGCGCGCTCCCGATCGGGATGCCGCCCTCGCGCCACCCGGCCCGCGCCTCCTCGAGCGCGACGTCCAGCAGGTCGTTGTGGTCCATGACCGCTCGCAGACTACGGATACGACGACGTGGTCTGGCCGCGCCTGCTCGAGGTCAAGCGGCGGTACGACCCCGACGGCGCGCTGCCGCTCTGAGACCGAGGGGACCGCTCGTCGGTTAAGATCCGATGTCTCCGTGGCCGTCACCGACGAGGCGATCGAGGGAATCCGGCGGCTGATCGCCGGCGGCGAGTTCCCGCCCGGCTCCAGGCTCCCGAAGGAGAGCGAGCTGGCGCTGCGGCTCGGGGTGTCGCGCAACTCGCTGCGGGAGGCGGTGCGGGCGCTCGAGCTGGTCGGCGTCGTCGAGGCGCGTCAGGGCGACGGGACGTACGTGACGAGCCTCGAGCCGTCGCTGCTGCTCGACGTCATGTCGTACGTGATCGACTTCTCGCACGACGAGGCGATCCTGCAGCTCCTCGAGGTCCGGCGGCTGCTGGAGCCGGCCGCGACCGCGCTCGCCGCCGCTCGCGTGACCGAGGAGGAGCTCGAGCAGATCGCGGCGGCGCTCGACGAGATGGACCGCTCGACCGAGCCCGAGCCGCTGCTGCGCGCCGATGCCGCCTTCCACGCGGCCATCGCCCGCGCCTCGGGCAACGCGCCGCTCGGGGCGCTGCTCGGCAACCTCTCCGGCACCACGTTCCGGACCCGGATCCGCCGCGCCTACAGCGACACGCATGCGATGGACGACACGCGCACCGAGCACCACCGGATCTACGAGGCGCTGCTCGCGCGCGATCCCGACCTGGCCCGCGCGGCGAGCGCGTACCACGTCGCGGGCGTCGAGCGCTGGCTGCGCGGGGTCATCGAGCGCCGCTCGGCGTGACCGTCGTCGACGCCCACCAGCACGTCTGGGACCCGGCCCAGCGGGCGTACGGGTGGATGGCGGCGCCCGGGCTCGAGCCACTGCGGCGGCCGTTCGGCGTGAGCGACCTGCGCGCCGCGATCGCGGCGACGCCGGTCGAGCGGACGGTGTTCGTGCAGGCGGTCCCGGCGCTCGAGGAGACGCGCGAGCTGCTCGCGGCGGCGGCCGGCAGCGGCGGGCTGATCGCGGGCGTCGTCGGATGGGTCGACCTCGCTGCCGACGTGGAGCGCGCGCTCGCCGAGCTGCGCGCGGGGCCGGGCGGCGAGCTGCTGGTCGGCATCCGGCATCAGGCCGAAGACGAGCGCGACCCGGAGTGGCTGCTGCGACCCGACGTCTTGCGCGGGCTCGCCGCCGTCGAGCGAGCCGGCCTCGTCTACGACCTCCTGGTCCGCCCACCGCAGCTCCCCGCGGCGGCGCGTGCCGTCCGCGAGCTGCCCGGCCTCCGGTTCGTGCTCGACCACGGCGGCAAGCCCCCGATCGCCTCCGGCGGCCTCGACGGCTGGCGCGCGCTGATCGCGGAGCTCGCGGACGCGCCGAACGTCGTGTGCAAGCTCTCAGGGCTGGTGACCGAGGCGGAGCGCAACGAGGACGTGGTCCCCGTTGCGGGCGAGCTGCTGGAGGCGTTCGGGCCCGACCGGCTGATGTACGGCTCGGACTGGCCGGTCTGCACGCTGAAGGCGAGGTACGGCGAGGTGTTCGCGCTCGCGGAGGCAGTACTCCCGCCGGCCGCTCGCGACCGCGTGCTGGGAGGCGTCGCCACCGAGGTCTACGGCCTTCGCCAGATCGGAGGGTTGTCCGCCGCGGAGCCCGATGCTAGACATCCGATGAATGCGACGGATCACCGGCTCTGATGCGGGTGGCACTGCCCGTCGTCCGGGAGCGGCAATGGAGACGGCCGCGGTCGGCGCCGTTCGCGTGACGCGGCTCGCGCTCGGCTGCGCGCCGCTGGCGGGGCTCTACGAGCCGGTCTCCGACGACGCGGCGCAGCAGGCGCTCGCCGCGGCCTGGGACGCCGGGATCCGTACGTTCGACACCGCGCCGCTGTACGGGCTCGGCGTCTCCGAGCGGCGGCTCGGCGCAGCGCTCGCCCGCTGGCCCCGCGAGGAGATCGCCCTGTGCACCAAGGTCGGCCGCGTGCTCGAGCCGCGCACCGGCCCGGCGAGCGAGTCATCGCGCCAGTTCCCCGGCGCCCCGCCGCTCGAGCCGCGGTTCGACTTCAGCCGCGACGGCGTGCTGCGCTCGTTCGAGGCCAGCCTCGAGCGGCTCGGCGTCGAGCGCGTCGACATCGTCCACATCCACGATCCCGATGACCACATGGAGGTGGCGCTCGGCGAGGCCTACCCGGCGCTCGAGGAGCTGCGGGCGCAGGGGCTCGTGCGGGCGATCGGGGCCGGCATGAACCAGGCGCCGGCGCTCACGCGGTTCGTCCGCGAGACCGACGTCGACTGCGTGCTGCTCGCCGGGCGCTACACGCTGCTCGACCGCAGCGCCCTCGCCGACCTGCTGCCCGCGTGCGAGCGGCGGGGCGTCGCCGTCATCGCCGGCGCGGTGCTCAACAGCGGCATCCTCGCGGGCGGCGGGCGCTACGACTACGCGCCGGCGCCGCCGGAGCTCGCCGCGCGGGCGCGCCGCCAGGCGGCGATCTGCGAGCGCCACGGCGTCCCGCTCACCGCGGCGGCGCTCCAGTTCCCGCTCTCGCATCCCGCGGTCGCGTGCGTGCTCGTGGGCGCCCGCTCGGCGGCGGAGGTCGAGCAGGACGCCCGCCTGTTCGCCCGGCCGATCCCGGACGCGCTGTGGGAGGAGCTCAGCGCGGCGGAAGCGGGCGCGGCGCGGTAGGCGCCGACCCGACCGCGACGGCCGGCGCGTCCGCCCACACGTCCCCGTCCGGGTAGCCGAATGCCGCGAGCGTCTCCGGCCGGATCTCCGCCCCGAAGCCCGGCGTCAGCGGCACGAGGTACCGGCCGTCCCGGATGACCACGGGATCGACGAAATGCTCGTGGAGGTGGTCGACGTACTCGATCGCTCGTCCGTCGAGCGAGCCGGAGACGGCGACGTAGTCGAACATCGCGAGGTGCTGCACGAGCTCGCACAGGCCGACGCCGCCGGCGTGCGGGCAGACCGGCACCCCGTACTTCGCGGCGAGGAGCAGGATCGCGATGTTCTCGTTCACGCCCCCCACCCGGCAGGCGTCGAGCTGGAGGACGTCGATCGCCTCCGCCTGGAGCAGCTGCTTGAAGATCACCCGGTTCTGGACGTGCTCGCCGGTCGCGACGGGGAGGGGGGCGACGGCGCGGCGGATGGCGGCGTGCCCGAGGACGTCGTCGGGCGACGTCGGCTCCTCGATCCAGCTCGGCGCGAACTCCCGCAGCGGCTCGAGCCAGGCGATCGCCTCGTCGACGCTCCAGCGCTGGTTGGCGTCGATCGCGATGCCGACGTCCCAGCCCACGACCTCGCGGGCGATCCGCAGCCGGCGCACGTCGTCGTCGAGGTCGGCGCCCACCTTGAGCTTGATCTGGTCGAAGCCCGCCGCAACGGCCTCGCGCGCAAGCCGCGCGAGCTTCTCGTCGCCGTAGCCGAGCCAGCCGGGGCTTGTCGCGTACGCCGGGTAGCCGCCGGCGAGCAGCGACGCCTCCCGCTCCCCGCGATCCGGCATGCGGTCGCGCAGCAGCGCGAGCGCCTCGTCCGGCGCCAACGCATCGCTGATGTACCGCCAGTCCACGAGACCGACGACCTGCTCGGGCGTCATGTCCGCGAGCAGCTTCCAGACCGGCTTTCCCGCCCGCTTCGCCGCGAGGTCCCACGCCGCGTTGACGACCGCGCCGGTGGCCATGTGCATGATGCCCTTCTCAGGGCCGAGCCAGCGCAGGTGCGAGTCGCCGATCAGCTCGCGGTAGAAGCCGCCGAGGTCCGCGCACAGCTCGTCGACGTCGCGGCCCACGACGTGCGGCGCCAGCGCGCGGATCGCCGCCGCCTGCACCTCGTTGCCCCGTCCGATCGTGAACGCGAACCCGTGCCCGTCGGGACCCTCGTCCGTGCAGACGATGACGTACGCCGCGGAGTAGTCGGGGTCCGGGTTCATCGCGTCGGATCCGTCGAGCGACGTCGACGTCGGAAACCGAACGTCGCGCACGTCCAGCGAGGTGACTCGTGCCATCTGCGCTCCGATCGTATAGGATCCCCAAGATCCTGTAGGATATCTGGTCCGACGGAGCGAGGGGAGTGGCGATGAGCAAGAGCGTGAGAGCCGTGGCTCTGGGGCTTGCCGGTCTGAGCCTTCTGGTCGCCGGCTGCGGCGACGACTCCGGCGGCGGCGGCGGAGGAGGAGGCGCCGCCGAGACGGCCGGCTCCGTCGGCGTCGACTTCCCGCGCGCCGACTCGGACTTCTGGAACTCCTACAACGGCTACGTGCCGGAGAAGGCCAAGACCCTCGGCGTGAACCTGCTCCCCGCCACCAACTCCGAGAACGACATCCAGAAGCTCGTCGCGAACGTCCAGTCGCTGACCGGCCGCGGCGCGAAGGCGATCGTCATGGCCCCGCAGGACACGGCCGCCATCGCGTCGACGCTGGATCGGCTCGAGCAGGACGACATCCCGGCGGTGAGCGTCGACACGCGCCCCGACAAGGGCGCCGTCTACATGGTCGTCCGCGCCGACAACCGCGCATACGGCGAGAAGGCGTGCAAGTTCCTCGGCGAGAAGCTGCAGGGCAAGGGGAACGTGGTGGAGTTCCAGGGCGCCCTCTCCTCGATCAACGGCCGCGACCGCAGCGAGGCGTTCGGCGAGTGCATGAAGGCGAACTACCCGGACATCGAGGTGTTCGCCATCCCCACCGATTGGGAGGGTCCGCGGGCGGCGGCAGGGCTCAAGACCACGTTGACGAAGACGGGCAATGACATCAACGGGATCTACATGCAGGCCGGCGGCGTCTTCCTGGCTCCGACCATCCAGGTGCTCAAGCAGGAGAAGCTGCTCGTGCCGCCCGACGATCCGAAGCACATCTTCATCGTCTCCAACGACGGCATCCCGCAGGAGCTCCAGGGGATCAAGGACGGCGAGATCGACGCGACCGTCTCCCAGCCCGCCGACGCCTACGCCGAGTGGGGGCTCTTCTACGCCAAGGCGGCGATGGAGGGCAAGACGTTCAAGGCGGGGCCGACGGACCACGACAGCACCATCGTCGAGATCCCGAACGGCCTGGAGGATCAGCTCGCCGCGCCGCTGGTCACGGCCGACGGGCAGAAGGTCGCCGACGTCGAGACGGTCCCGGTCGACGACCCGTCGCTGTGGGGGAACCAGGTCAAGTGACGGATCGGCCGATCGTCGAGGCGCTGGCGATCCGCAAGCGGTTCGGCACGACGATCGCGCTCGACGACGTGAGCCTCGCGATTCGCCCCGGCGAGTCGCGGGCGCTCGTCGGCCGCAACGGCGCGGGCAAGTCGACGCTGGTCTCGATCCTCACGGGCCTCCAGCCGGCCGAGGCCGGGGAGGTCCGCTTCGACGGCTCGCCGGCGCCGTCGCTCGCGGATCGCGAGGGATGGCGGCGGCGGATCGCCTGCGTCTACCAGCGGTCGACGGTGATCCCGACGCTCTCGGTGGTCGAGAACCTGTACCTCAACCGGCTGGCGGGCCGGGGCGCGATCTCCTGGCCGCGACTGCGCCGGGACGGGCGGCGGCTGCTGGCCGAATGGGGGCTCGACGTCGATCCCTCGCGGCCAGCCGCCGACCTGACCGTCGACCAGCGCCAGATGCTCGAGATCGCGCGCGCCCTCTCGCTCGGCGCGCGGATCATCGTCCTCGACGAGCCGACCGCGCAGCTCGACGCCGCCGCGATCCAGCGGCTGTTCGAGCGCATCCGGGCGCTGCGGGAACAGGGGGTCACGTTCCTGTACATCTCGCATCACCTGCAGGAGATCTACGAGGTGTGCGAGACCGTGACCGTCCTGCGCGACGCGCGTCACGTCCTCACCGACACCCTCTCGAACCTGTCCCAGGACGCGGTCGTGGAGGCGATGACCGGCGACGCGATCGGATTGAAGGATGTGGGCAGCGGACGCGAGCCCGTGGACGCTGCCGCGCCGGCAGTGCTGGAGGCGCGTGAGCTGACGCTGCTCGGCCACTACTCGCAGGTGTCGCTCACGGTGCGCGCCGGTGAGGTGGTCGGGCTCGCCGGCGGCGGCGCGAGCGGGACGGTTGAGCTGGGGGAGACGCTGAGCGGTCTCCGCAGCGCGGCCTCGGGAACCGTCGCGATCGCCGGCCGCCCCGTCGCGCCCGGCAACCCGCGCGCCGCGCTCGACGCCGGGCTCGGCTTCGTCCCCGAGGACCGCCACAAGCAGGGCCTGGTCCCGCTGCTCTCGGTGGCCGAGAACATCACGATGCCGATCGCCCACCAGCTCGGGCGGTTCGGTTGGATCTCGCCCCCGCGCCGCGCAGACGTCGCGCAGCGCTTCATGGCAGAGCTGGACATCAAGGCGGCCGGGCCGTCGCAGGCCGTGAGCGGCCTGTCCGGGGGCAATCAGCAGAAGGTCGTGACTGCCCGTGGCCTCGCCAATCGCCCGCGCGCGCTCGTCCTCGTCACGCCGACCGCGGGCGTCGACGTCCGCGCCAAGCAGTCGCTCTTGAGCGCGGTCGACGCGGTCGCCCGCGACGGCACCGGCGTGCTGATCGTCTCCGACGACGTCGACGAGCTGCGCCCGTGCGATCGGGTGCTGGTCATGTTCCGTGGGACGGTGATCGAGGAGAAGCCGC
>DATHJG010000920.1:0-6782 GCA_035489875.1 Solirubrobacteraceae bacterium
CCCACCAGCGCGGGCTCGAGGTCCACACCTGGACGTTCCGGAGCGAGCCGCGGCGGCTCGCGTCCGACTTCAACGGCGATCCGCTCGCCGAGTACGAGCTGTTCTTCCAGCTCGGCGTCGACGGCGTGTTCTCGGACTTCGCGGATACCGCCGTGGCCGCGCGCGACGCGTTCCTCGCCGGCTGAGCACCGAGCGAGCCGGGGGCGCCCCACGCGCCCCCGGCTACGCTCTGCGGCGTGATCCACCTGCGCATCGTCACGCCCGCGGACGGGTCCGAGCGCGCCCTGGATCTGCTGGAGCGATCCGCGTCGGTCTGCAACATCGTGTTCCTCGAGGGCGTCGCCCGGCGCCCGCAGGGCGACGTGATCCTCGCCGACGTCGCGCGCGAGGACGCGAGCGTGATCATCTCCGACCTCAAGGAGCTGGGCATCCCGCGCGAGGGCGCGATCTCGGTCGAGCCGATCGACTCGCAGATCTCGGAGCCCGCCGCCCGGGCCGTGGAGCACGCGAGGGGCGCGCCGGCGGACGCGGTCGTGTGGGAGGAGGTCGAGGCGCGCACGAACGAGAACGTCGAGCTCTCCGGCGTCTACCTCGCGTTCATGGTCCTCGCCGGCCTGCTCGCGGCCGTCGGCATCTACCAGGACTCGCCGATCCTGATCGTCGGCGCCATGGTCGTGGGGCCGGAGTTCGGCCCGCTCGCGGGGATCTGCGTCGCCGCCGTGCAGCGCCGCGGCGCGCTCGCGCTGCGCTCGGCAATCGCGCTCGCCGCCGGCTTTCCGCTGGCGATCGGGATCGTGTACGCCGCCGCACTGGTCTTCAAGGCCACCGGACTGTTCGAGGACACGTTCTCGGCCGCGGGCCACAGCCTCTCCAACATCATCTCCGAGCCGGACTTCTTCACGTTCTTCGTCGCCGCCTGCGCGGGCGCCGCAGGGATGCTCAGCCTCAGCACGGCGAAGTCGGGCGCGCTGATCGGCGTGCTGATCTCCGTGACGACGATCCCGGCCGCCGCGAACGTCGGCGTCGCCGCTGCCTACCGCGACTGGTCCGCGATGGGCGGCAGCCTCGCGCAGCTCGGCATCAACCTCGGCGCGATCCTGTTGGCCGGCACCGCGGTGCTGTACGTCCAGCGCCTGCTCTATCTGCGCCGCAAGGCGCGCCACATCGCCGAGCCGGGTCGGCGGGTCACACCGACGAGCCCAGCGAGGACCAGATCTCGACCTTCGTCCTGATCTTCTCGACCACGGCGTCGGTGAACTCCGTGGTGGTCGCCTGGCCGCCGAGGTCGAACGTCTTCACGCCTCCCGCGGTGGTCTCCAGCGTGCTCTCGTAGATCGCGCGCGAGGCGCGCTCCGCGCCCGCGTGGCCCCGTGCGGCCGCCTGCCCGAGCACCGCGGCGCAGGCGAGGATCATCGCCATCGGGTTGGCGAGGTCCTTGCCCTGGAGCGACGGCGCGGTGCCGTGCGGCGCCTCCGCCATCGCGACCTGCACGCCGAAGTCGTCGTCGAACGCGAGCAGGATCGACTCCGCGCCGGCGATCGAGCCGAACATCGGCATCACGAGGTCCGACAGGCAATCGCCGTCGCGGTTGAGCGCGGGGATCACGAGCGGGACGTCCGCGGCGCCGCTCAGCAGCCCCGCGTACGTGGCGTCGATCAGGACCGGCCGGTAGTCGACGGCGGGATGGCGCTCGGCCGCGGCGTCCATCTCCTCCTTGAGCATGCCCTCGTAGACGGGGGAGACGGTCCACTTCGGCCCGCCGTAGACGCGCGCGCCGCCGCGCTCGGCCGCGCGGAAGGAGAACTCCGCCACCGCGCGGCAGACGCCGCGGGTGATCCGCTCGGTCCGCAGCGCGACCTCGTCGACCGCGCCGGCCTCGCCCTCGCGCCACTGCTCGGCGCCGTAGGCGTCGCCGACCGCCATCCGCACGACCGAGATCGGGTAGTGCACGCCGGAGACCGGCCCGACGGCGCCCGGGATCCGCCGCCCGGTGCGGACGATCACCTTGCCGTCGACCGCCTCGCGCAGGATCCGGTTCGGGGAGCCGACGTCGTCGGCGCCCTCCGGCGTGATCGTCGCCGCCTTGATCCCGAAGCCCGCCGCGCGCATCGCCGCTGCGGCCTCGACGACACATTCGTTGCGGGTTGCGCGGCGGCGCGCGAGCGACAGGTCGTGGTGCTCGAGCTCCAGCGCCAGCCCGCAGACGTCGGGGTCGAGCACCCGGATCGCCTGCTCGAGCAGCTCCTGGCCGGTCTCGTCGCCGTCGAGGACAACGATCCGGAGCGGCTCAGGCATGCGCCGCGGAGCCGTTCAGCTGCAGCTCGTCCGCCCGCTCCTCCAGCGCGGCGATCACGAACGCGAGGTGCTCGTCGAACTCCACGCCGAGCGCCTCGGCGGCCTCGCGCAGTTCGTCGCGGTTCACCGCGGCGGCGAACGCCGGCGTCTTCATCTTCTTCTTGACGGACTTCGGGGTCAGGCCGTGGATGCCGGTCGGCCGCACGTACGCGCAGGCCATGATGAAGCCGGACAGCTCGTCGACCGCGTAGAGCGTCTTCTCCATCGCGGTTTCACGTGAAACGCCGAGGAAGTCGGCGTGCGAGGCGACCGCCCGCACGAGCTCGGGCGGGTAGCCGCGTGCCTCGAGCTCCTGCAACGCGATCCGCGGATGACCGGTCTCGAGGTCGGGATGGCGCTCGTAGTCGAGGTCGTGCAGCAGCCCCGTGATACCCCACAGCTCCTCGTTCTCGCCGAAGCGCCGCGCGTAGGCGCGCATGGCGGCCTCGACGGCCAGGACGTGCTTGCGAAGAGACGGTGATTCCGTCCACTCGCAGAAGAGGGACCAGGCCTCAGGGCGCGAAAGCTCGAAGGACATGGTTGGTACCCTAGCCCAGCTTCCGGGGCGGACCGACGCCCGCTCCTCGCAGGCGCCTGAACCCCTCATGGAGAAGTTCGTCATCGAAGGCGGCGTGCCGCTGTCCGGCACCGTCGTGCCCGCCGGGAACAAGAACGCGGCGCTGCCGCTCCTGGCCGCGTGCCTGCTCACCGCCGAGCCCGTCGTCCTGCACAACGTGCCGCAGATCCGCGACACCGAGGCGCTGCTCGCGCTGCTCGAGGCCCTCGGCGTCAAGGTGGAGCGCAGCGACGGCAACACGCTGCGCCTGCAGGCCGACGCGATCCGGACGACCGAGGTCGACGCCGACCTCGCCGAGCGCATCCGCGCGTCCGTGCTGGTCGGCGGGCCGCTGCTCGCGCGGTTCGGCTCGGCGTTGCTCCCGCCGCCCGGCGGCGACGTGATCGGCCGCCGTCGGCTCGACCCGCACCTCGACGCGTTCCGGGCGCTCGGCGCGCACGTTGAGCTCGACGGCGACATCCGCCTCGCCGCACCCGACGGCGGCCTGCGGGCGTGCGACTTCTTCATGGACGAGCCGTCCGTGATGGGCACCGAGAACGCGCTGATGGCGGCGGCGCTCACGCCCGGCTCGACGATCATCCGCAACGCGGCGTCCGAGCCGCACGTGCAGGATCTCGCGCGCATGCTCACGCGCATGGGCGCCGCGATCGAGGGCATCGGCTCCAACGTGATGCACGTGCACGGGCTGGGCACGCTGGGCGGCTGCGAGCACTCCGTCTCGCCCGACCACATCGAGATCGGCTCGTTCATGGCGCTGGCGGGCGTGACCGGGGGAGAGCTGCGGATCGCGGGCGTCGTGCCCGACGACCTGCGCATGATCCGGCTCGCGTTCAACCGGCTGGGGCTGCGCTCCGAGCTCGACGGCGACGACATCGTGGTCCCCGGCGGGCAGAAGCTGGTCGTCGCGCGCGACGCCGGCGACTACCAGACGAAGATCGAGGACGGGCCGTGGCCCGCATTCCCCGCCGACCTCACGTCGATCGTCGTCGCGCTCGCCACGCAGGCCGAGGGATCGGTGTTGATCTTCGAGAAGATGTTCGAGAACCGGCTGTTCTTCGTGGACAAGCTGATCTCGATGGGGGCGGAGATCACGATCTGCGACCCGCACCGCGCGATCGTGATCGGCCCGCGCCGGCTGCGCGGCCAGCGCGTCTCCTCGCCCGACATCCGGGCGGGCATGGCGATGCTGATCGCCGCGCTGTGCGCGCAGGGCGTGACCGAGATCCACAACATCCGCGAGATCGACCGCGGGTACGAGCGCATCGACGAGCGGTTGCGCGCGCTTGGCGCGCGCGTCGAGCGCCAGGTCGCGTAGCGTTCGCGGGCCGTGTCCACGATCCACCCGACGCCCAGCGGGACGCGCGACGTCCTGCCCGACGAGATGCGCGAGATGCATGCGATCGTCGAGGCGGTGCGCAGGGTGTTCGACGCGCGCGGCTACGGCGAGGTGCACACGCCGGCGCTCGAGTACGAGCAGGTGCTGACGCGCGGCGACCCCGCCGCGGCCGATCCCGCCTACAAGCTGTTCGACGAGCAGGGGAACGTGCTGGTGCTGCGCTCGGACATGACGATCCCGATCGCGCGCGTGGTCTCCACCCGCTACGCGAGCGCGAGCCCGCCGCTGCGCTTCTGCTACGTCGCGCACGCGTACCGCTCGGTGCGCCCGCAGCGCGGTCAGGACCGCGAGATGCTGCAGGCGGGGATCGAGCTCGTCGGCGTCCCCGCGCACGAGGGCACGGCCGAGACGCTCACCGTGCTGTGCGAGGTGCTCGACGCGGTCGGACTCGCCGGCTACCGGATCGGGCTGGGCGACGCGTCGCTCTACCCGGCGCTGCTCGAGGAGCACGCCGTGCCGGCGGCGGCGCGCGCCCGGCTCCTGCACGAGCTGCAGACGCGCGACTTCGTCGGGCTCGAGCGCGAGGTCGAGGGCCTGCGGCTGGGGGCGCCCGCGGCCGACGCGCTGATGCGCGTGCCGCAGCGGCGCGGCGGGGCGGACGTGCTCGACGACGCCGGGGCGGCCGCGGACGGGCTCCGCGCGGTCGTCGCGCAGCTCCCGCAGGGCGTCGGGGAACGCGTGATCTTCGATCTCGGCCTCGCGCGCGGGCTGGACTACTACACGGGCCCGGTGTTCGAGGTCTACGACGCCGCGCTCGGCGCGCCGCTCGGCGGCGGCGGGCGCTACGACGACCTGCTCGGCCGCTTCGGGCGCGACCTGCCGGCGGCGGGGTGGGCGCTCAACGTCGAGCGGCTCCACATCGCGCTGGTCGGCGAGCGGCGGGGGGAGCAGCTCTGATGAGCGGCTTGGGAGGGCTCACGCTGGCCGTGCCGCGCGGGGCGCTGATGCGCGAGACGCTCGACCTGCTCGACGCGCTCGGGGTCGACACCGCCGAGGTGCGGGCGAACGACCGCAAGCTGCTGTTCGAGGAGGCGGGCATCGTCACGATGCGGCCGTCGGACGTCCCGACGTACGTCGAGGCCGGCGCCGCCGACCTCGGCATCACCGGCAAGGACGTGCTCGCCGAGCAATCCGAGCGCGCGGTGTACGAGCTGATCGACCTACGCTTCGGGCCGTGCGTGATGGTCGTCGCCACGACCGCGGGCGAGGACCGGCTCGCGGAGGCGCTGCGGCGGCTCGGCGTGATGCGGGTGGCCACGAAGTACCCGAAGATCGCGACGCGCCACTTCGAGGGCACGGGCCGGCAGGCGGAGATCGTCGAGGTCAAGGGCTCCGTCGAGCTCGCGCCGCTGACGGGGCTGGCCGAGGGCATCGTCGACCTCACCGCGACCGGCACGACGCTGCGCGAGAACGGGCTGGTCGTGCGCGAGGAGATCCTCACCTCGACCGCGCGCCTGATCGCCAACCCGGTGGCGCACAAGCTCAAGGCGGCGGCGCTCGACGATCTGATCCACCGGATCAGGGAGACGCTGGCGTGACGGTGCGGCTCGCCCGGCCGATCAGGTACAACCGGATCCGGAAGACGCTGGCATGACGGCGCGGCTCGCCCGGCCGATCAGGTGCGCGCGCATCCGGGAGGCGCTCGCGCGTGGTTGAGAGGCTCGCCGTGTCGGTCGACGACGCCGAGGCGATGGCGCGGCAGGTGCGCGGGTACGTCCCGGCGCCGGCGGCCGTGCACGAGGTCGTCGCCGGCATCCTCGCCTCGGTCGAGGAGGGCGGCGACGACGCGCTGCTCATGCACGAGCGTCGCTTCGGGACCGCGGACGGCCCGCTTCGCGTAGCGGACGAGGAGCTGCGCGGCGCGCTGGACGCGCTCGACCCCGCGGTGCGCGAGGGGCTCGAGCTCGCGCGCGCCAACGTCGGCGCGGTCGCCGCGGCCGGGCTGGGCGAGGATCGCGACGTCGAGCTGCCGCAGGGCCAGGTCGTGCGCCTGCGCGAGCTGCCCGTCCGCCGCGCCGCCGTCTACGCGCCCGGCGGCCGCCGGCCCTACCCGTCCTCGGTGATCATGGGCGCGGTCACGGCGCGCGCGGCGGGGGTCGAGGAGCTCGTGGTCGCGGCGCCCGCGCACCCCGTGATCCTCGCCGCCTGCGCGCTGTGCGGCGCGGACGAGGTCTACCGCATGGGCGGCGCCCAGGCGATCGCCGCGCTGGCGTACGGGACCGAGACGATCCGGCCCGTCGACGTGATCGTCGGCCCCGGCAACCTCTACGTCCAGGAGGCCAAGCGCCAGCTCTCCGGCCGCGTCGGGATCGACGGCTTCGCGGGTCCCTCGGACCTGCTGGTGCTCGCCTCGACCGGCGCCGACCCGCACCTGATCGCGCTCGACCTGCTCGCGCAGGCGCACGACCTGGCCCTGCGGCAGCTCGACGTCGCGATCCTCGCCCAGCCCGGCCGCGGCGACCGCGCCGACGTTGG
>DATHJG010000921.1:0-10244 GCA_035489875.1 Solirubrobacteraceae bacterium
CCACCGTGACCCGGCCGGCGATGAACGACGGGACCGCGGTGAGGCGATGCGCGGTGACGACGACCTCGTGTCCGAGGTCGACGAGCGCGCCAGCGGTGTGGGCGCCGATCATGCCCAGCCCGCCGGTGACGAGGATCATCGGACCACCTCGTAGTGGAGGTGGGTCACGCCGGGTGCCGGGATGGCCTCCAGCAGGCGCAGATGGATGTGCTCGGGCAGGCTGTGGAAGAAGGGGCGGCCAGCGCCGAGCAAGACGGGCACCTGGTGCAAGATCAGCTCGTCGACCAGCCCCGCCTTCAGGGCTTCGGTCACCAGGACACCACCCATGAGGGCGATGTCCTTGCCGTCGGCTGCGTCCCGGGCGCCCGCAACGGCGTCGGCCAGGCCGGTCGTGATCAGCCTCTGGCGGCCGGCCATCTGCGGCGCCGGCCGGTGGCTGAGGACGAACAGCGGCGCTGCGGGGTGCGGGGTCCCGTCGTCGCCGAAGCGGCTGGAGTCCTCGTACGTGTTACGGCCGGCGATGCTTGCGCCGACGCGATCGGCCATGGCATCGAAGAACCGGGCGCTGGGCTCACTGAGCCTGAAGCTGTCGAACACCCGACTGGGGACATCGCCGTCGAAGTACCAGTCGAAGAGTGTGCCGCCGTCGCCGAGCCCACGGCCCGAGCCAGGGTCGCGACCGGTGATGTACCCATCGACCGATACCGCCAAAGCGCTGAACACCTTGCTCATCATCAGGCTCCTCTCCGGGTTCCTTCAAGAGACTCGGTGACGGTACCAGGTGGAGTTCCGTAAAGGAACCCCGAATCGCTAGACTTCTGTCATGCAACGCACGAGCTTCCGCGAGATGGCCTGCTCGATTGCGCGCACGCTCGACGTGATCGGAGAACCATGGTCACCGCTGATCCTGCGTGACGTATGGGTCGGGATGAACCGCTTCGACGAGATCCAGGCCGACCTCGGCATCTCGCGCAAGGTCCTGACCGAGCGACTCAACCACCTCGTCGAACACGGCGTGCTTGAGCGCCGTCCCTACGACCGGCGCCCGCGCTACGAGTACCACCTGACAGCGAAAGGCACCGAGCTCGTCGACGTGCTCATGGTCATGGCCGGCTGGGGCGACCGGTGGCTCGCCGGCGAGCCCGGCCCGCCCGTGCTCTACCGCCACCACGCGTGCGGGGAGATCGGCAGCGTGGAGCTGCGCTGCACCCACTGCGGCGAGCCGATGCACGCCGGCGACGTCGAGCTACTTCCGGGCCCCGGCGCCGCGGCGTGACCCAGGCACAGTCCGGATTACCGGATGCGCGGGCAGCTCGCCGAGCGATGACGGAGGCCGTGCCGCAAGCGGATCCTCCTAACGGCACACCGCCGACAACCGCTGTTGACACATGCGAGTTCCCCGGCGTGGCGTGGCAGGCTTCCGCCTAGGACGAGCCGCAGACGGGCTTACGTCGCTCGGAGCGGCGAAGAGAATGTCGATGAGCAGCGCGGCCTGGATGAACTCCGTGTCGGACATCCGGGCCGCCAGCCCAGCGCGACTCACGCGCGATGAGCGAGAGGTGGCCTCGGCGGCGTGTGTCTTGCTCGTGGGATGTTGAACTGCCACGCCGGTAAGGGGCGCCGCGGACGTTGAAAGCCGGACCGCCCACCCGCCGCTGACCCGCGGTCCAGTCCCTCAGAGGCACGCGTTCCGCGGCGCTGATGCCTGGAGACCCCACGGACGACGGGGGCGCGAGTTCTCGGTTCTCCATATGGACGACGCGCCGTCGCACGCCTAGCGTCCAGGCACCCCCATCCAAGGGCGGGCGGCCATGGCCGAGGGCCAGCCGTGGGGACGAAGGTCGACGCTGGCGGACCGGTGCCGACTGGGGGCCGGGGGGCCGAGCCGGGCCGCGACGATGCGGCCGCGGATTGCCTCGTCATCTTCGAGGAAACGGACGACGCAATGCACGAGGGCAACATCGAGCGCACCGCGGCGCTCCGACCCGCGGGCCGAACGGGACGACCGACCGGCATCGGCCATCGCCTCCGAGCACGGCTCGGGATCGCGGTGGCGCTTCTCGTCGCGGTGGCCGCGCTCCTGCCGGGGGCTGCGAACGCGGCAGCCGGGACCCTCTCGTCGGCGGATTACACCGGCCCCGAGGGGACGCAGCACTACGAGCTGTATGTCCCGTCCACGAACAACGCAGGGACGCCGGTGCCGCTGGTCGTCGCCCTGCACGGGTGCACTCAGACCGGCGACCAGTTCCGCCTGCTGTCGCGCTGGGACGCGCTGGCTGAGGCGAACGGCTTCATCGTCGTCTTCCCGCAGCAGGACCCCAACTCCAACAACCAGAAGTGCTGGAACTTCTTCCAGGACGCGCACATGCATCGGTCCGGGGGCGAGCCGGCGCTGATCGCCGCGGTGACGCGCTTCATCGAGAGCAGCTACGCCGTCGATCCCCACCGGGTCTATGCGGCCGGCCTGTCGGCCGGAGGGGCGATGGCCTCGGTCCTGGCTGCGACCCACCCCGACCTCTTCGCCGCGATCGGCATCGGCTCGGGCTGCGAGTATGCGGCCACGGCCACCTGCGCGGGCTACAAGAGCGCCGACCCGATCGAGGCTGGCAAGCAGGCCTACAAGGAAATGGGCACGCGCGCCCGCCAGATACCGTTCATCGCGTTCGAGGGCGACGAGGACACCACCGTCCCGCCGATCAACGCCGACCAGCTGGTCCAGCAGTGGCTCGTGACCGACGACCTCGCCGACGACGCCGCGCTCGACGGCTCGCTGCCGGCCGTTCCGGCGAAGACCATCGAGGGCCAGGCGCCAGGGGGCGAGTCCTACACGCTCCGCACGTACGCCGACAACGGCAGTGCCGAGCTGGCGCAGTACTGGGTCGTCCACGGCATGAAGCACGCTTGGTCCGGTGGCGACCCGGCGCAGCCCTACGCCGACCCGGCGGGTCCCGATGAGACGGCCGCCATGTACGAGTTCTTCATGAGCCATCCCGCTCCGTAGGAGCGAGCGCAGCGGGGCGTCGACGGGGAGGATGTCGGCTCATGGCGATGACGTCCACCCAAGCCCGAGCGGCACTCGAGCGGCGCGAGTCGCGGATGCCGCTCGCCGAGGCACGCGCGTGGGCGAGCCGCTACGCCGATGACGTCGGCGACGACAAGGTCATCGACGCCATCGCGCCGGCGGTCCGCGCCCGCGGCCATTTCCTCCGGGACGAGTTCCTCGATACGTACCGCTGGAAGACCCATCGCACCCTGCGCCACGCCCAGAAGTACTCCGAGGCGGAGATCGCGGACGTCACCGGCGTCGCGTTCCGCCAGACCGACGAGAAGCTGCGCATCGGCCTGCTGCGCGCGCTCGACGGCGTCGACTGGCCAGTGGCGAGCACCCTGTTGCACGTGGGCCTCAGCCCGGACTACCCCATCATCGACTTCCGCGCCCTGTGGTCGCTGGGCTCGACGATGCCGGCGTACGTGAACTTCGAGTTCTGGTGGGCGTACGTCGCGTGCTGCCGCGCGCTCGCCGGGGACGCGGGCGTGACCGTGCGCGAGCTCGACAAAGCGCTCTGGGCGTACTCGGAGGCCAACCAGCCGAAGGGGACGCGCTGAGCAGCCGCTCTCGATCGGAGCCGGCGACGGCCCGACGCCGCGTACCCTCCTGATCGTGGGGCGGCTGAGCGACGCCACGGCCGGCTCGCAACCGCCGCGGCGTCGTCGGCTGGTCGCGCTAGGTCGCGCCGAGCTCGCCCGACACGTCACAAGAACCGAGGCTCGTGACACTTACCCGGTCGTCGCCGCCCGGCTCGGAGTCTCGGAACAGACGGCACCAGCACGTGTCTCGCGGGCATTGCGCCGCGTCGCCGACGCCGCCGAGCTCGCCACGGCCACGGAGATGACGTCATGAGCAACCACGACGTGCGATGGATCGACGCGCTCGGCGCCGAGTTCGCCGGCGTCGCCGCCGCCCACGAGACGCCGTCGCGCCGGCCCGCGCGGCGCCGCGTCCTGGCGATGGCTCTGAGCGCGGTCGTGCTGCTCGGCGCGGGCGCCTACGCCGTGCCGGTGACCCGTGCCGCCATCGAGGATGTCACCAGCTCGCTCGCCGGTTGGGTGTCCGGGGACGAGGGGCGGGCATTGCGGCCGGACGACGACGCACCGGATTGGGTGCGAGACGAGGGTGGACGGGTGATCGCCGAAACCGACGGCGTGGAGCTCTACGTGTCACGGACCGAGGCGAAGGCGGGCGCGCTGCTGCGGTTCACGCTCGGAGATGGGTTCGCGGTCTTCGACACCGTCGACGGCTGGCGCGCGCGGTTCGACGACCATGCCGTCGTCGTCCTCGGCGCCTCGCCGGCGGCAGGTGGGGAGGGAGTGGACGATCGTGGCCGCTTCCCGCTCCTCGGCGTCACGGCGCGCTCCGTCGCGAAGATCGAGCTGCGGTACGCCGACGGCCCGCCGCTCGTGGCCGACGACATCGACGGAGGCTTCGTCCTCATGGCCGACGCCCGGCGTGCCCGGCAGGAGCTCGTCGCGTACGACGCCGCAGGCCGAGAGCTCGAGCGCACCGACGTCAGCGAGTTCGGCCCCTTGCGCCGCTGAGCCGGACGCTCAGGCCGCGTAGCGCTGCGCGCTGCGGGCGCGGGCCTTCGCGGCCTCGACCTCGCGGTCCTTCGGCGGTGCGGTCGAGACGAGCTCTGAGAGCAGGTGGAGCGTTGCGTCGCTGACGGCTTGCACCGCGCGGTCGAACGCCTCGGCGTTGGCCTTGGAGGGCTTGGTCGAGCCGCTGATCTTGCGGACGTACTGCAGCGCGGCGTCGCGCGCCTCTTCGTCGGTCGCGGGCGGCTCGAAGTTGTGGAGGGTGCGGATGTTGCGGCACATGTCGCACAGGCTACTTCTTTGCCGAACGTTTGCCGGGCGCTCGCCGGACGTTTCCCAGCCGTGCACGACAGTGGCCGCCATCCAGTCAAACGCCCGGAGGTGCCACATGCGGTTCATCAGGACCATCGTCCCACTCACCCTCGTCGTCGCGGCGGCAGCGGCAGCGCCGGCCGCCGCCGTTCCGGCCGGCTCCGCCGCGGTGCGCCACTTCGAGGGCACCGTCGTGTCCGTCAGCCCGGACGACCGGTCGTTCCGCCTGCGCGACACCGAGCGCGGGACGGTGAGGATCCGCGTCACCGGGAGCACCCGCTTCGAGCGGATCGCCGGCTTCAGTGCGCTGCGCGCCGGCATGACGAACATCGAGTCGACCGTGCGCCGCTCGGGCGGCCGCTGGGTCGCCACCGACGTCGAGCGCTCCGGCGGCGGCGGGCAGCACGGGGGTGGCGGCGGCGGCGACGACAACGGCGGCGATCGCCACGGCGGTCGCGGCAGCGACGACTCCTGACGTCGTGAACCAGAACCGTTTGGCTATGCGATAACCATTCGGTTGTGTATGCTCCGCGGGTGAGCAACGCCCTCCCAGTCCTCACGCCGCGCGAGCGCCAGGCAGGCGGCTGCTGCGTCGCCCCGGTCGAACCCGACCTGGACGCGGATGCCGCGGCCGACCTGGCCGCCGTCGTCAAGGCGCTCGCGGACCCGACCCGTCTGCGGATCGTCGACACGCTCCGCAAGACGGCGCCGGAGGCGGTCTGCCAGTGCGAGCTGCTGCCGCTGTTCGACATGTCCCAGCCCGCGCTGGCCAAGCACCTCAAGGTGCTGGTGAGCGCGGGCGTGCTGGGCTCCGAGCGACGCGGACTGTGGACCTACTACTACGTCCGACCCGACGCGACCCAGGAGCTGATCGCATGGCTGAGCTGAGCACCGACATCCGCGAGACCGTGCGCGAGCGGTATGCCGCCGCCGCGACGGGCGACTCCTGCTGCGGGAACACGGACGAGCATGGCGCGCGCGTGTTCGGCGACGCGCTCTACGCGCCCGCCGACGTCCAGGGCGCGACCGGCGAGGCCGTCGCCGCCTCGCTCGGCTGCGGCGTCCCCACCGCGGTGGCGGACCTGCACGAGGGCGAGGTCGTGCTCGACCTCGGCTCGGGGGCCGGCGCCGACGTGCTGATCTCCGCCCGCCGCGTCGGTCCGACCGGCAAGGCGTACGGGCTCGACATGACCGACGAGATGCTCGCCCTCGCGCGCGCCAACGCCAAGCAGGCGGGCGCCGAGAACGCCGAGTTCCTCAAGGGCTACATCGAGGAGATCCCGCTGCCGGACGATTCGGTCGACGTGGTGATCTCGAACTGCGTGATCAACCTCGCCGCCGACAAGGACGTCGTGCTGCGCGAGGCGGCGCGCGTGCTCAAGCCGGGCGGGCGCTTCGCGGTCTCCGACGTGATCGCCGATGCCGACATGGACGCCGCCACCCGCGCCGACATGCAGGCGTGGACCGGCTGCGTCGCCGGCGCGCTGACCCGCTCGGAGTTCGAGCGTGCGCTCGCGCAGGCCGGACTGGTGGACGCCGAGATCCGCGAGACGCACCGCGTCCACGCCCACGCCGTCTCGGCGATCGTGCGGGCGCGCAAGCCGGCGCGCACCTAGCGCGCCGCCCAGGTCACCAGCGCGAGCGACCGCTCCGGCCCCGGCCAGTGCTCGCGCAGCAGTGCGTCGCTGCCGCCGCCGCGCACGAGGCTGCGCAGCACGAGCGCGACGAGGATCGCATCGTCGAGCTGTCCCGCGACCGGGATGAAGTCCGGCACCAGGTCGAACGGGAGGACGAGGTACACCACGAGCAGCGCGAGCGCGAGCTTGTGGCGGCGCGGGACGCGCGGGTCGCGCAGGAGGCGCTGGACGAGCACGACGCAGTCGGGGATGAAGCCGGCGAGCGCCCGGGCGTCGGAGCGGCGGCCGAGCGCGAACAGCGCCAGCACCGCCGCTGCGTAGATCCCCGCGGAGATCGTCACGCCGGTCAGGACCCACTCGAGCGTGCTCATACGGCCATCATGCGCTTCGGCACGTCATCGTACGCGCCGGGGGGTCGGGCCCGCCGGAGTCCGCGAGGCGCCGGTCAGGCGGCGCGCGGCTGTCCCGGGCGGGACTTGCCCGGGCACATGACGAGGCTGGCGCGAACGAGCTCGCGCTGGCGCCGGTGCGCGTCGCGCTCCGTCGCCAGGAGGCTCTGAACCGCCGCGGCCTGGACCGACGAGGGCTGGGGGATGGGCAGGGATGCAGCCATGGCGACAGCTTGCTCCGCGGATCGGACGTCGGGAATCGAGGTGGCCTGCGAGCGACGGTGCGGTTTGCCACCAGCGGGGGGTCGGTCTGTATACCCCCTAGGGGTAGCTAGGATGCCAGGAATGACATCGCACACGCAGCAATCACGCAACCGTGTCGCGTTCAGCGCCACCGTGCACTGCCTGACGGGCTGCGCGATCGGCTACCTCGCGCTCGCGGCAAGGGGCACGCGGTCGTGCACCATTAGCCGCGATGCCGACTCTGCGCCCAGCCGCCCGCGCCGACGCGCCCGCACTCGCCCGGATCTACAACGAGGGCATCGAGGGGCGCGAGGCCACGTTCGAGACCCGCCCGCGCGAGCCCGGCGAGGTCGTCGCGTGGATCGACGAGGGCCTGCCGTTCCTCGTCGCCGCCGACGGCGACGGCGGGGTCCTCGGCTTCGCGCGGGTCAGCGCGTACTCCGATCGCTGCGTGTACGACGGCGTGGGGGAGCATGGCGTCTACGTCGCCGGCGCCGCCCGGGGGCGAGGCGTGGGCCGGGCACTGCTGCTCGGCCTCTGCGACGCCGCCGAGCGCGCCGGCTACTACAAGCTGACCTCGCGCGTGTTCGCCTCGAACCCGGCCAGCCGCGCGGTGCATCGTGCCGCGGGCTTCGAGGAGGTCGGGATCCAGCGCCGCCACGGCCGGCTCGACGGTGAGTGGCGCGACTGCGTGCTGGTCGAGCGCCTGCTCGGCGGGGCCGCGCAGCCGTAGCGCTCGACCCGGTGTCGCATAGCGGTGTGATGGAGCCGCGCCTGTGACTGACCGCCCGGCGTGTTCGGTTCGAGCGGCCTCAGTCGGGCGATCGCGGCCAGAGCCCGTCGATCCAGCGTCCGAGACCGCTGATGGCCCTCGGCAGCTCGCCGAGCAGTTCGTTGGCGCGCTCGAAGATTTCGACGCCGTGTCGCGCCGGCAGGTCCGCGTAATGATGTGCGAGGCGCTGGCGGCCCTGGGCGATGCCCTGCCATCGGACACCCTGGGCGTGGCTGATGTATCCGCGCAACGCGGCGCGGCGCCAGCGGCCGGCGTCGTCGCCCTCCGGCGCAGGCATGCCCCGTTCGGCCTCCTCCGCCTCGCAGAAGTCGATGATCTCCTCCATGTCGTTGACGATGCGCTCATAGGGACGCTCGACCTGGTCGCGTCGGTTGATCTGGTCGGGGTCCCCGCTGGCCCACGCGCTCGCGAAGTCCTCGCCCCCGTCAAACCGATCCAGCGCGTTGCGCAGCGCGCGCCGGTCGCGGGCGATCTCACGCAGCCGCGCGGCCACCTTCTGCTCACGCGCCGAGCCTCGCAGCGGCGCGCCGCCCCCGGTGCCCCCGGCACCCCGGCCCATCAGGCGTCGCTGGAGAGCTCGGACACCAACGCGTGCAGTTCGCCGCGCAGCTCATCGGCCGCGCGCGCGGCCGCGCGCGCCGCCTGCGCCCGGCCGGCCAGCACGGATGGCCACCGCCGGTCGCGGTCGATCAGCACGCGACCGTCCCGCAGTGCCGCATCCAGCAGCAAGGGGTCTTCCGCCGCCGCCTCCAGAGCGACCAGGTCCACCGGCCGACCCGCCGCACGGGCCAGGCGCTCCCGAAGCCGGTCCTGAACCCGCCAGCTCGCGTCCGCGAGCTCGACGAGCACATCGACGTCGGAACCCTCGCGCAGGGCGCCCCGCGCTGCGGACCCGATCAGCACGGCCAGTCGCACGTTGCGCTCGGAGCGCAACGCCTCACGCAACGCCGCAAGCAGCGGCCAATGGACCCGCAGATAGGCCACCTCCCCGGCCGCAAGCTCGACAGTCCGCGCGGTGGGGCGACGGCCTCGCAACAGCCCATCGGACAGGCCGCGGCGCAGGGTGCGCTCGTGCGCGCCGATCTCCTCCGCCACCTCGTGAAGCACCGTCATGAGTCCATTGTACGGCGTCGGTGTGTCCAATACCGCATATGGGTCACACCGCTATGCGACACCCAGGCGCTCGACAGCCCTGCGACGCTCGCCCGGGGCGAGACCCGGGTTGGGCCGTCGCGCGCAGAGCGGAGGCCCTAGGCTGGGCGCGTGACGTCGCTGTCGTGGGAGTCGGTGCTGGCGTGGCGGCTGCGGCGCCAGCACCTCGCGGCGCGGGCGCAGCGCGACGACGCGGATGCCGTCATCTCCGAGATAGCGGGACTGCACGCGCAGGTGTTCTCCTCCGCGGAGCTGACGCTCTGGGCGCGGGTGGAGGAACTGGAGCCGGGGTGGCTCGCACGGGCGCTGTGGGACGAGCGCGCGCTCGTGAAGACCTGGGCGATGCGCGGGACGCTGCACCTGCTGCGCTCCGACGAGCTGGCCGGTTACGTCGGGGCGCTCGCACGGCTGCGGCCGCGGCATCACGTCGGCGCGTGGCAGCGCGCCTCCGGGCTGACGCGCGAGCAGGCCGACGCGATGCTCGCCGCGGTCGCGGAGGCGCTCGACGGCGAGCCGCTCACCCGCGCGGCGCTGTCTGCGGCGGTCGCCGAGCGGGTGGGGGACGACACGCTGGTCGACAAGCTCGGCCGCGGCTTCGGCGACCTCTTGAAGCCCGCCGCGTTCACCGGCGACCTGTGCTTCGCGCCGAACGACGGGCGGCTGGTGCGCTTCACGCGCCCCGCGTCGTGGATCGCGGGCTTCGCGCCGCCCGGCCCGGACGAGGCGGCGTCGAAGCGGGTGCTGCGGACGTACCTGCGCGCCTACGGTCCCGCGCCGCGCGAGCAGTTCCAGCGCTGGTTCGGGATGACGTCGCCGGCCGAGGCGGGGCGGTGGATCGCGTCGCTCGGCGACGCCGCGTGCGAGGTCGACGTCGAGGGCGCGCGCGGCTGGATGCTGGCGGAGGACGTGGAGGAGGCTGAGGCGGCAGCGCCGTCCGGCGTCGTCCGGCTCCTGCCGGGGTTCGACCACTACGTCGTCGCGGCGCCGCGGGACGGAGAGGCGGTGCTGGCGGCGGAGCATCGTGCGCGGGTGTACCGGCCGCAGGGCTGGCTCTCGCCGGTGCTGCTCGTCGACGGCCGGATGGCGGGCGTCTGGTCGCACGAGGTCAAGTGCGACCGGGTCGCG
>DATHJG010000922.1:0-2714 GCA_035489875.1 Solirubrobacteraceae bacterium
CGGACGCGCAGCTCCTTCACGTTCGAACGGGCGTGGGAGTACTGGTGCCACCGCGCGGGCCGCGCCTATGACGTCCGGCCGATGGAAGGGCCCCTGGCCGGATCGTAATCGCTACCGCAACAGACTGAGTCGCGCCCGGGCCGACGGACCCGCCGGGTGCGTCACGAGCGGCACTCCCGGGCCCGCTGGCAGGGCCAGCGGCCGGTCGAGCAGCAGCGCCTGGGGCCACTCGCGATGGAGCCGGGGAACCCGGAGCAGGCTGGAAGACCACAATGGTCGGACCAATATGGTCTCTAGTGTCTGCGATTGTCCGGCGTCCGTCAACCGCGGACGCCGGGTCCGCGGACGCCGGGTCGTTGTTGGGCGGTCGTCAGAGGCCCGCGAGGAGCCGCGAGGCCTCCGTGGCTGCGGGCGTGTCCTCGTGACCGGCGATGAGCGTGCGAAGCACGCGTCTGGCGTCGCTGGTCTTCTGCTGTCCGATCAACGCACGCCCGAGATCCAGCTGCACATCCGGCTCATCGGGACGTCCACCGAGCTCACGCAGCGCTTCACGGCAATATCGCTCGGCGTCCACGAAGAGCCGCAGCTCGAGCGCGTTGCGTTCCAGCCCGACGAGCAGCACCGCGCGCCCGCCTCCGCCTCGCCGCCCCTCCGGCGTGCGCAGCGCACGCTCGTAGTAATCGCTGCTCGTGCGATAGAAGCCGGCCGCTCGCAGTTCGCGCCCCATGCTGCTCAACGCGGCGGCATCGTCTTTCTTCGCCGTCAGCGCGGCCGACAGCCGGTTGATCGACTCGACCTCTGCCGGCAGTGCGTCCAGCAGCTGCAGCATCCGATCGAGCGGCAGCGCTCCCGCGTAGCGAAACAACTCGCGTCCGAACGAATCGGTGAGCAGCAGCGTCGGCGTGCCCGAGATGCTGTACTTGCGGGCGACGCCGGGGTCGCGATCGATGTCGATCCGCACCGGACGGACCTTCGCCATCGCGGTGAGCAGGCGCTCGTCGGTGTAGACCGCCCGATCCATTTCGACGCACGGCACGCACGTCGCCGACCAGAAGTCGAGCAGCAGCGGCTGGTTCGTCCGCACGGCGGCCGCACTGGCGCGATCCAACCGGGTCTCCCACTCGAGTTCACCTGAAGCGCCGGCACTGCGGGCCGAGACGAGGGCGGCGATGACGATCGCCGCGGCCCATAGAGCGCGCGTTCTTCCCTTCATGTAGCGCTCCTCAGAACTGGAACCGCAGGCCGATCTGCGCCTGGAGTGGCGCGGTGCGCAACGTGCTGTTCAACAGGTAGTTCCCGTTAGCGTCCTTGATCTGCCCGAAGGTCCCCGGCGGCGCCTGTGCCACGAGGGCGCCGTTCTGCAGGATCGTGCCCGCGCCGTAGACCATGTTGGCGGACCCGATCTCGACGTTCGCAGCATTGAACAGGTTGAACAGCTCGAGCGACAGCGTCGCCCGCGTCCGCCCCCGCAGCTCGAACGACCGCTGCGCCCGGAGATCAACCTCGGAGTAGCCCTTGTTGCGGTAGGTGTTCCGCGGGATGACGACGCCGTCGACGACGGGGCGGTCGCGCAGCACGCCGTCCTTGTTCAGGTCGGTGCCGACGGCCGCGCTGTATGGACGGCCGGAATTGACGCGGAAGGTCGTCGCGAGGTCGATGCGAAACGGCAGCGAGACCATCGCGTCGCCCGCGAACTGGTGCCGCTGGTCGATGTTCGACCAGTTGTACTCGTTCGCCAGGTTGTAGGCATCGTCGAAAACCACGCCGCTGATGCCGCGCTCAGTGTCGTCCGCGCTCCGGCTGTAGCCGAGCGTGTAGTACGCGTCGAAGCTGAACGTGCTCCGCCTGGCCGCCAGCGATGCCGTCATGCCGTGATAGTTGGAGTGCGCCGTGGACTCCGTGACCTGAACAACACCGAACTGCGGCCCATAGGGCCGCGTGGTGGTATAGACCGGCCGTCCGGTGGCGTCAGCGACCGGCGGCGCCAGGTTGACATTGCGGACGCGGGCGATGCGCGAGGTGTTGATGCTGGTGAAGTCGACGCCGGCGGTGATGCCGCGCCCGAGCTGGCGTTCGAGCGCTACGCGCAACTGCGCCGCGCGCGGCAGCCGGAAGTTGGGATCGATGTAATTGATCGTCTGGCCGATCCGGTTCTCCGGCGCGACGAGTTGATTCAACTGCGCCGAGCTGAGCGTCGGCAGCTGCGCCAGAGCCGCCGTCGAAAGATCGATGCCGAAGGCGCGGAACGCATCGGCGACGGCGTTGGGATTGGCGCTCGTCGTGATCGTGACAGCGCTGTTCAGGTCGGGATTGCCACCGTTGCCGAGAATCGACTGCTCGAACGCGGGCATGTAAGGTGCGGCGTAGAAGAGGCCGCCCGCGGCGCGAATGACCGTGCGTCCGTCGTTGGAGGGATCCCAGACGATGCCAACGCGAGGCGCGATCAGATCCTTGTCGTCGGGAATCGAGGTGGCGAGCGGAAAGCGATTCGCCGGGACCGCCGCGTCCGCGTAACCGGGCAGGTGGGCCTGCTCGTAGCGGAGACCGGGGCTGATCGTGAGACCCGGACGCAGCCGCCACTCGTCCTGCACGTACAACGCCAGCTGCGAGATCCGCGCGTTGACGTCGCCGCTGCCGGCGAACTGCTGATACTGGAAGGGCTTTCGCGCGACGTAGTCTGCCAGCGTGTTGAAGGTGTAGATGCCGTTGGAGCC
>DATHJG010000923.1:0-10806 GCA_035489875.1 Solirubrobacteraceae bacterium
CGAGTTCGGGGCGAACGCGCGCGGCGGCGACAAGGAGGCGGCGCTGCCGGAGTTCCTGTTCATGGAGGCGCCGGACGTCGCGCGGGCCGGGATCGACGCGATGGTCGCGGGCCGCCGCAGCGCGATCCCCGGGCTGGCGAACCGCGCGTCGATGCTCGGGGGCCGCCTCGCGCCCCGCTCGCTCCTGCTCCCGCTCCTGCGGCAGGTGACGTCTCGCTAGGCCGCCGCCTGCCGGCGCGCGGTGGTCAGGAGCTCGCCGGCCACGCGGTCGGCCGCGCCAGCCGTGCCGCCGAGCAGGCGGCGGGAGAGCTGCGCGCGGCGGTAGTACAGCGGCGCGTCGTGCTCCCACGTCGCGCCGATCCCGCCGTGGACGGAGATCTGCGTGCGCGCCGCATGGTCGAACGCCTTGTCGGCGGCCAGCCGGAACGCGGAGGCGGCGAGCGCGAACTCGTCCGGCTTGTCCTGCGCCGCCCAGCCGGCGTAGTACATGAGCGAGCGGGCGTTGTCGACCTGGCGCAGCATCTCGACCAGCGAGTGCTTGACCGCCTGGTAGGAGCCGATCGGGCGCCCGAACGTGTGGCGCTCCCTGGCGTACGCGACGCTGACCTGGAGCGCGACGTCGACGGCGCCGACCGCCTCCGCGGCGATCAGCGCCTGGGCGATGTACCACGCGGCGGCCGTGTCGGCGGGCTCGAGATCGAGCAGCGTGGCCGGGGCGGCGTCGAACGTCACGTGCCCGAGCGAGCGCGTCGCGTCGTAGATGGTGGCGAGCTCGATCCGCGCGTCGGCGCCGCGGACGTGCGCCGCGCGGCCGTCGTCGAGCACGACCACGAGCAGGTCGGCGCCGGGAGCGTCGGGGACCCAGGACACCGTCCCGGTCACCGTGCCGTCGGCGTACGACGGCGCCGGTGCGCGCGTGATGCCGAGCGCCGGCTCGACCGTCCACGCGTCGCTGAGGTCGGTCGGCGGCCGGGCCGGCACGTAGGCGGCGCGCGCCTCGCCGGCGGCCAGCGGGCCGACCACGTCGGCGGCGCCGCCGCGGTCGAGCAGGAATGTCGCCGGGAGGTGGCCGAGCAGCGGGACGCTCGCCAGCACGCGGCCGAGCTCCTCGAACACCAGCGTCGCCTCCAGCACGCTCAGCTCCGCGCCGCCGTTGGCCTCGGACACCAGCAGGCCCGGCCAGCCGGCCTCCACGGCCGCCGGCCAGAGGTCGGGCAGCGGCGCGCCGTCCAGCGCCTCGCGCGCGGCCTCGACGGTCTTGACGCGCGCGAGCGTTCCGCGCGCGGCCTCCTTGAGGAACTCCTGCTCGTCGGAGAGGGCGAAGTTCATGCCACGGCCTCCCGTTCCTTGGCGCGCAGCTCGCTGAACGGGATCCCCTTGTCGAGCCGCGGCTCGGGCGGCAGGCCGAGCACGCGCTCGCCGACCATGTTGCGCAGGATCTCCTCCGTGCCGCCGGCGGACTTCAGCCCGGGCATGTCGGAGACCAGCTCGCCGAAGCGCTCGTCGGACAGGCCGTCCGGCCCGAGCACGTCGCAGATCAGGTCGCCCGCCGCGATCGCCGCGCGGATCGTCGTGACCTTCGCCAGCGCGCCCTCGGCGCCGGGCACCTGGCCGCGCTGCAGCGACGTGAGCATCCGGTAGCCGGTGAAGCGCAGCGCGAGGAACTCGGTCGCGAGCTCGCCGAAGCGGTGGCGCGTCTCGGCGTCGCGCGTGCAGGCCTCGTCGTCGAGCAGCGCGTGCGCGAACCGGTCGGCGCGCCAGCCGAACCCCTCGCCCCCGAGCCCGATCGTGACGCGCTCGAACATCAGCGTGGTGAGCCCGACCGCCCAGCCCCCGTCGATCGGGCCGACCTCGGCGCCCACCGGCAGGTGCACGTCGTCGAAGAAGACCTCGTTGAAGTGCGCCTCGCCCGAGATCTGGCGCAGCGGCCGCACGGTCACGCCCTCCGCGTCCATCGGGACGACGAACATCGTCAGGCCCTTGTGCTTGGGCACGTCGGGGTTGGTGCGGGCGAGCAGCATGCCGAACGCCGCGTGCTGCGCGTTGGTGGTCCAGACCTTCTGGCCCGACAGCCGCCACGAGCCGTCGGGCTGCTGCTTGGCGCGCGTCTGGACGCCGGCCAGGTCGGAGCCGGCGGCGGGCTCGGAGAAGAGCTGGCACCAGACTTCGTCGGCGGTCAGCATCGGGCCGAGGTGGCGCTGCTTCTGGTCCTCGGAGCCGTGGGCGATCAGCGTCGGGCCGAGCATGCCCACGCCGATGATGTCGAAGATGCCGAGCACGCCCGCGCGGCCGATCTCCTGGTTGACGACCACCTGGTGGAGCGGCCCGAGGCCGGAGCCGCCGTACTCCGCCGGCCACGTGACGGCCGCAAGCCCGCCCTCGGCGAGGTGCCGCTGCCAGCGCCGCCGGGCGACGACCGTCTCGTCGTCGTCGTCGCGACTGGCAGGCGATTCGTGCTTGTGCTCGTCCAGCCAGGCGCGCACCTTGGCGCGGTACTCGGCCAGCTCCGGCGTGTCGTTCAGGTCCAAGGCCGCTCTTCTCCCGTTGAACGTCGGTGTTCACCAGGACGCTAGCGGATCCGACCTGCCACGATGGCCACACCGGGTAGAGGGAGAGGAATGGCACGGTACGGCGGCATCGATCTCGGCGGCACCAAGATCCAGGCGGTTGTGGTGAACGAAGCGCACGAGGTGCTCGGCGCCGCCCGCCTCCCGACGCCGACGACCGGCGGCCCGGCCGACGTCGCGCTGGCGATGATCGCGGCGGTGCGCGAGGCGCTCGAGCAGGCCGGCGTCGGGCCGGCCGAGCTCACGGCCGTCGGCGTCGGCTCGCCCGGCGCGGTCGACGAGGAGGCCGGCACGGTCACGAGCGCGCGCAACCTCCCCGACTGGGAGGGCAGCTACCCGCTCGCCGAGAAGCTGGAGGCGGCGCTCGGCGCGCCGGTCGCGCTGTCCAACGACGTCAACGTCGCGACGCAGGCCGAGTTCGCGCTGGGCGCGGCGAAGCCGTTCAAGTCGATCCTCGGCGTGTTCTGGGGCACCGGCGTCGGCGGCGGGATCGTGCTCGACGGGCACATGTGGGAGGGCCGCGGGGCGGCGGGGGAGATCGGCCACGTCGTCGTGAAGGACGACGGACGGCGGTGCCCGTGCGGGCGGATCGGCTGCATGGAGGCCTACGCCGGCCGCGGCGCGATGGAGCTGCGGGCGCGCGAGAAGGCCGACGAGGGCGAGAAGACCGTGCTGTTCGAGATCATGGAGGAGCGCGGCAAGTCGCGCCTCTCCAGCGGCATCTGGGCGCGCGCGCTCGAGCGCGACGACAAGCTCGCCCACCACCTCGTGGACCGTGCGGTCGACGCGATCGGCGTCGCGGTGGCGTCCTCGCTCAACCTGCTCGACGTCGAGGCGGTCGTGATCGGCGGGGGCCTCGGCCTGCGGCTCGGCGAGCCGTACGTGGAGAAGATCCGCGCGGCGATGCTGCCGCACCTGTTCGCCGACCACCGCCCGCCCGAGGTCCTCCTCGCCACGCTGGGCGACCTGGGCGGCGCGATCGGCGCGACGCTCCTCGCGGCCGGCAGGGTGCCGGCCCACGCCTGATGGCAGAGTATGCGGGCACACGCGAACGAGGAGGGACGAATGGCACTGCAGATCGGCGATACGGCGCCTGACTTCGAGGCGCAGACGACCGAGGGGACGGTCCGCTTCCACGACTGGATCGGCGACGGGTGGGCCGTGCTCTTCTCGCACCCGCGCGACTTCACGCCGGTCTGCACGACCGAGCTCGGCTACATGGCGAAGATCAAGCCCGAGTTCGACCGCCGGAACGTGAAGATCATCGGTCTCTCCGTCGATCCGGTGGACAACCATGCGAAGTGGGCCAGCGACATCGAGGAGACGCAGGGCGCCGCGCCGAACTACCCGATGATCGGCGACGGGGACTTCAACGTGTCCAAGCTCTACGGCATGCTGCCCGCGGCGACCGAGGGCGACCCGACCAAGCGCACGCCGGCCGACAACCAGACCGTGCGCAACGTGTTCGTGGTCGGCCCGGACAAGAAGATCAAGCTGATCCTCGTCTATCCGATGACGACCGGACGCAACTTCGACGAGGTGCTGCGGGTCATCGACTCTCTCCAGCTGACGGCCAAGCACAAGGTCGCGACGCCGGTGAACTGGCAGCAGGGCGACGACGTGATCATCGCCGGCTCGGTGACCGACGAGCAGGCCAAGGAGATCTACCCCGACGGGTGGGAGTCGCCGCGGCCGTACATCCGGATCGTGCCGCAGCCGAGCTGAGCTACTCGTAGACGACGATGTCGGGCGAGGGGCGGAGGCGCAGAACCTCGCGCGGGTTCATGAGCCCGACGTCCTCCTCGTAGAACAGCTTCAGGCCATGGTCGAAGCGCTTCGCTGCGCGGGTCAGCTCGTGGTACTTCGCCACCTTGACCGGCTTGGTCCCGAAGCCGTCGACGTTGAGGACCATGGCGAGGCCGGGGCGGCGCTTGAGCTGGGTGTCGTCGACCATCTCGTCGGTGAACTGGTGCACCATGAACAGCTTCTGCGACAGGTTCCGGCGTGCGACGAGCTGGGCAAGCCAGGCTGACGTCGCGTTGACCTCGCGCGCGGCGACCTGCCCGATCACCTGACCGGGGACCTGGCCGTCGTGCACACGCCACTCGGGGTCGAGCGCGAGCCCGACGTCCGGCTCCCGCAGCCAGCGCTCCAGCCGCGTCGTCTCGGTGAAGAAGTCGGAGCGGCCGGGCTGGATGTCGAGCACAAGCAGCATGTCGTGCCTGCGGGCGGCGCGCAGGTAGCGGCGGACGATGGCGCCGGACTGGCGGCTGCGGTACATGCCGTCGTCGCCGGGGTCCGCGTTGGCGATCACGGTGATCAGCTCGAGCGCGGGCAGCACCGGGCGGCGTGGGCGGGCGTAGGGCCGGGCCTGGCGCTCGAGCTTGCGCGCCGCCTGGTCGGGTGTGCCGATGCCGAGCGCGCCGAGCTCGGGCGTCTGGGGCGCGCCGTAGTACGCGACGACGCGCCGGTCCGGCAGCACTGTGTGCCCGCCGCGCGGGAGCTCGACGGGCTCCGGCGCAGGCTGCGCGCCGGCGCGCGGATCAGCGCCGGACGACGGTTCGTCGCCGCTCGAGAACGCGCCCGCGGCCGCCGCGATGCCGATCAGGACCGGGACAGCGCCGCCGGCGACGAGCCGGCGGCGGACGTAGACCGACGGTGAGGGACGCCGCTGCACCCCGCCACGCTATCCGGTGACGTCGGGAACGACCCCGGCGGCCCGTTCACGAGCGCCGGCATTGAGAGAGAGGGACGAGGTGTCGCGGGGCTTCCGCTACACCCGCCGAGTGTCGTGAATGTCTCGCATCGCGAGACATTCACGACACTCGGCCGGTGTGCGGTGCTCAATTCGCCCGCGTCCCGCCCGAGCCACTCGACCCCCTCACTCAATGCCGCCGTTCACCGACGCCGGCGCGGCATCAGCGCAGGTGCTCGGAACCCAGCGCGGCGGTCGACGGCGCGCCCGCCGCCCAGGTCGCCACGCGGAGCTGGGCGATCGCCGCGCCGATCGCCTCGCTCGCGCGATCCGCCCGGGCGGCGATCAGGAACGGGCGCGCGAGGCCTGCCGCCGCGGCGCCGAGCGCGAGGCACGCCGCGACGTCCACGCCGTCGCGCAGCCCGCCCGACGCGATCACCGGCAGCCCCGGCGCCGCCGCCAGCGCGCCCGCGAGCGCGTCGGCGGTCGGCACGCCCCAGTCCGCGAACGCGGCCGCCACCGCGCCGGCGCGCGTGTCGCGCCGGCCCTCGATCAGCGCCCAGTTCGTCCCGCCCGCGCCCGCCACGTCGACGGCGGCGACCCCAGCCGCCGCGAGCATCCGGACGTCCTCCGGGTCCATGCCGAACCCGACCTCCTTGACCACCACCGGCCGCGGCGCCAGCCGCTCGACCACCGCCGCGATCCCCTCGAGCACACCCGAGAACTCCGGCTGCCCCTCGGGCTGCACCGCCTCCTGCACGGGATTGAGGTGGATCGAGAGCCCGTCGGCGTCGAGCAGCTCGACCAGCCGCTCGGCCCGCTGCGGCGCGCCCGGCCCGCGCACCTGCGCCGCGCCGAGGTTGGCGAGCAGGAGCGGCGGCCGCGGCCCGCCCGGCGGCCGGTACGTGCCGAGCAGCGCGGGGTCGTCGAGCAGTGGCCGGCCCGAGCCCAGCACGAGCGCGATCCGATGCTCGGCGGCCGCCGCGGCGAGCCGCGCGTTGACCTCGCCCGCCTCCTCCGTCCCGCCCGTCATCGCCGAGATCAGCAGCGGCGCGCCGAGCCCGGCGCCGAGCAGCTCGCAGCGCAGGCTCACGTCGGCGAGGTCGCGCTCCGGCAGCGCGCGATGGCGCAGCCGCACGCGCTCCAACCCCGAGCTGCCCGTGTGCTCGATCCCCGGCTCGGCCGCTATCCGCAGGTGGTCGGCCTTGCGGCCGGGGGCGTTCGGGTCCATGTCGGGTTCTCCAGTGCAGGGTCAGCGCTTGGCCCGGAAGCCGAGGTCGAGCAGCCGGCGCGCCTGCCCGCCGGGATCGCGCGAGCGCAGGAGCACGACGCCCAGGCGCTTCGCGCCGTGCTGCGCCGTCGCGACGAGGCAGCGCCCGGCCGCCACGGTATAGCCGGTCTTGACGCCGGTCGTCCCGCGGTAGCGCGCCCGCAGCAGCGGGTTCGTGTTGTAGAGGTAGAGCTTCCCGCCTTTGATCGGGAACCGCAGCACGGCCGCCCGGCGCCGCACGATCCACGCGAGCCGCGGCGTGCGCAGCACCGCGCGGGCCAGCGCGGCGAGGTCGCCCGCGCACGAGTGGTTGCCCGCGTCGCGGATCCCGCTGGGCGTCGAGAAGCGGGTGCAGGCCAGCCCCATCGCGTGCGCGCGCTGGTTCATCAGCCGCACGAACCGCCGCTCGCTGCCGCCGGCGGCGCGCTGCGCGAGCGCGATCGCGGCGTCGTTGCCCGACACGAGCAGCAGCCCGTGCAGCATCGCCTCCACGCCGATCAGCTTCCCGCGCGGCAGGAGCCCGACGCCGGACCCGCGGTAGCGCAGCGTCTCCGGCGTGATCCGCACACGCCCGCCGCGCGGCACCCGCTCCGCCACCAGCAGCGCGGTCATCATCTTCGTGAGCGAGGCGATCGGGAGCACGCGCGTCGCGTTCCGCCGCCACAGGACGCGGCCGGTGTTGAGGTCGAACAGCAGCCCCGCGCGCGGCGGGTGCTTGAACTCGAGCGCCACGGCGTCGTTCGGATCGTCGAGCCGCACCGCGAGCGGCGACGGCGCGGTGCCCGCGCTCCCCAGCGCGGCCGGACCCGCGGTCGGCAGCGGGGCCGGCGACCCGGCGGCGCGCACCGCGGGCGTCGTCCCCCCGTCGGCCCCGAGCAGCGCGTACGCCGCCGTCCCGGCGGCGCCGAGCGCCAGCAGCGCCATGAGCCTCCGCGCCCACCGCATGCGGTCAGCCGTCGCGCGGCGGGGTCGCCAGCGCGCCGATCACCCCGACCGCGAACAGACCGAGCACGAGGAGCGAGAGCACGACGAGCACGTCCGGACCGGTCGCGAACAGCACGAACAGGGTGAGGAACGCGAGGATCGCGATGAAGCCGAGCGCGAGCACGAGGATCAGCGTGCGCACTAGTGGGCCGTCTCGCAACGTTCCACCCGAAATCGGCGGCCGCCGATCACCGCCAGGCCGCGTCCTCGACCCTTGAAATACCAGGGGTATTCCTGCGGGTCTGCGTCCTTGCCTGGCGGTGCCGGCGACCGGTCTTTCGGGCGCAACGTCACGAGAAGACCCACTAGATCCGCGCCCGCTCGAGCTGGGCGCGGTGTTTTCGATCGTCGGCGAACAGCCGGATCGCCACCATCCCGAACACGAAGCCGCCGATGTGGGCGAAGTACGCGACGCCGCCCTGCGAGCCGCTCGAGTTGAGATCGAGCGCGCCGAACAGCACCTGCTGGACGAACCAGAACGCCAGGATCACGACCGCCGGCACCTCGATCAGCGTCACGAAGAAGATGATGATGACCAGCGTGATCACGCGGGCGCGCGGGAAGAGGATCAGGTAGCCGCCCAGCACGCCCGCGATCGCCCCGGATGCACCGATGCCGGGGATCGTCGCGTCAGGGCTGACGACCACCTGCAGCGCCGTCGCGGCGAGCCCGGCGAGCAGGTAGAAGACGATGAACTTCACCGGGCCCATCGAGTCCTCGACGTTGTTCCCGAAGATCCACAGGAACAGCATGTTCCCGCCGAGGTGCAGCAGCCCTCCGTGCATGAACATCGACGTGAACAGCGTCACCCATGTCGGGACGTCGGGCCTGGGGCAGCCCTGGGCGCCGACCTGCTCGCCCGGGTGCGTGATCTCGTAGGGGATCTGCGCGTAGTCGACCAGGTTGCAGAGGTAGTGCTCGCTGGTCGGGTTCCCGAGCGTGAAGCCGCCCTTCTGCCAGAAGAAGTAGGCGATCACGTTCACCACGACGAGCGCCACCGTGACGGCCGGGAACCGCAGCGTCGGGATGTTGTCCTTGATCGGGAACACCGGCGGGGAACCGTAACCGCTCCCTGCGCAGTACCCCCGCGGCAGCCACGTGAAGCGCCGCGGGGTCGCCCGGCTTCACGGTGGCGGCAGCCGGCCGTCGCGCAGGACGAGCGCGCGGGTCACGCGGCGGCGAGCGGCCCGGTCCCGGGGAGCTGCTGCGTCACGTGCTCGTCGGCGTGGTAGCTGGAGCGCACCAGCGGACCGGCGGCGATGTGCTCGAACCCGAGCGTGTAGGCGGCTTCCTCGAGCGCCTTGAACTCGTCGGGATGCCAGTAGCGCACGACCGGCAGGTGGCGCTCGGTCGGGCGCAGGTACTGGCCGACCGTGAGCACCTGCACGCCCTGCTCGCGGAGCTGGCCGAACGCGTCGACCATCTCGTCGTGGGTCTCGCCGAGCCCGACCATCAGGCCGGACTTGGTCGTGACCTCCTCGCCGCCCATCGCCTTGGCGTTGGCGAGCACGCGCAGCGACCGCTCCCAGCGCGAGCCGCGCCTGGCGACGGGGTAGAGCCGCGGCACGACCTCGACGTTGTGGTTGAACACGTCGGGCCGCTCCGCGATCACCTTCGCCAGCGGCATCTCCTCGCCGCGGAAGTCGGGCGTCAGGCACTCGACCTTGCACCACGGCGCCTGCATCCGGATCGAGCGGATGACGCCGCACCAGACGCCGGCGCCGTAGTCGGGCAGGTCGTCGCGGTCGACCGACGTGATCACCGCGTGGCGCAGGCCCATCTTCGCGATCGACCGCGCGACGCGCAGCGGCTCGAGCGGGTCGTTCCACGTCGGCTTGCCGGTCTTGACGTTGCAGAAGCCGCAGCGGCGCGTGCACGTGTCGCCGAGGATCATGAACGTCGCGGTGCCGCGCTCCCAGCAGTCGCCGACGTTCGGGCAGGCGGCCTCCTGGCAGACCGTGTGGAGCTCCTCGGAGCGGATCATCGCGCTCAGCTCGCGGTACTTCCTCCCACCGGGTGGCGGGACCTTGAACCAGGCCGGCTTGCGGCCGCGGAACGGCTCCGTGTCGGTCCCGAGCACCTTCGTCACGTCCATCCCGCCGGGGTTCGCGCGGGAGCGCGTCACGTGCAGCCGGACCTCGGTGGTGCTCACGGACTGGAGGGTATCGGGCGGCAGAGGTGGATCAGGTCGACGGGGAGCAGCCCGTGGCGGGCGGCCGCGTGCGGGCCGAGCGCGTCGCTCATGACGATCGTCTCGACGTCGAATCCGGCGGCCGCGACGCGGCCGGCGAAGTCGCGCCCGTAGAGGCGCACGTGGTCGTGCTGCCAGAACGCTCGGCGGCGCTCGGCGGGGTGCGTGATCGACGGGTCCTCGTAGGTCTCGGCGCGGTCGAGGTCCTGCGGGACCATCAGCAGCACCCAGCCGTCCGGGGCGACGACGCGGCGCAGCTCGGCGAGCGCGTCGCGGTCACGGTCGACGTGTTCGAGCACGTGGCTGCAGACGATCGCGTCGAACGACGCGTCGGGGAGGTCGAGCGCGCGGACGTCGAGCTCCAGGTCGCCCTTGGCGGGGTCGAGATCGGCGGTGACGTAGCGGAGGTCCGGTGGGCGGGGCGTGTAGCGGAAGCACCACTCGGGCGCGAAGTGGAGCAGGCTCGTCGCCGTGCCGAGCAGCTCCGGGCGCTCGCGCCACAGCAGCGCCACGGCGCGGTGGCGCTCATGGGCGCCGCAGCGCCAGCAGATCGCGTCGGCGCGGTTCCAGTCGGGCTTGAAGCGGCGGAACCGGTGGCCGCAGACGGGGCACTCGACGGCGTCGCCGCGCTCGCGCAGCAGGCTGCCGCGGCGGCGCAGGCCGGCGACGACGCGGGTCGCGGCGCCCGCGCCCGTCACGAGGTGCCCGCGCTCATGGCCGCACCCCACCGCGCGTCATGCCGCACCTCACCCGCGTCATGCCGTCACGCGGCGATCGGTGCCCGCGCCGCGTCGAGGCGCGCCGGCGCGACGATGCGCTGGCGCAGCCCGTGCGCCTGTGCGTAGGCGTACGCGACGCGCTTGCGGAAGCAGTGCAGGCCGCCCGTGCGGCCGGTCGAGAGCGCGATCGACGTCATCCGCACGCCGGGCAGCCCGCACGCCGTGACCTGGTGGAACGGCTCGACGTCGTTGTCGACGTTGATCGCGAACCCGTGCGTCGTCACGCCCTTGGAGACGTGGACGCCGATCGACGCGATCTTGCGGTCCTCGACCCACACGCCCGTGAACTGCGGCCCCTCGCGGTCGCGCCCGCGCGCCTC
>DATHJG010000924.1:0-5078 GCA_035489875.1 Solirubrobacteraceae bacterium
CTCGAGCAGATGGCGCGCCGCGGCCAGTTCCTCGTGCCGACCCTGTCGTGCTTCTACGGCGTGGCCGGGATGGACGACCCCGCCGCGCCCGGCGCGCCGGCCGAGACCTGGTCGCCGCTGCTGGTCGAGCTCGCCGAGTACAACCTCGAGCAGGCCGACCGGACGCTGCGCGCCGCCCGGGCGGCGGGCGTGCGGATCGCGATGGGCTACGACTGGGCTCCACTCGGGGGCAACGCGATCGAGATCGTCCGGATGGTCCGGCACGGTCTCACCACGCGCGAGGCGCTGGTCGCAGCCACCGCGACGGCGGCCGACGCGCTCGGTCTCGCCGGTCACGTGGGCACCGTCGAGCCGGGCAAGCTCGCGGACCTGCTGGTAATCGACGGCGATCCACTGGATGACTGCGAGCTGCTCCTGCGGCGCGAGCGCATCTGGCTGGTCGTGCAGCTCGGGCGGCCCGTCGCCGGCGCGGTCCTCGAACGCGACCTCCTCGCCGCGGCCCCTGCCGTCGCAACCTGAACGGGTCCGACCCCGTTCAGGTTCTAGCCTTCGGTCGAGTGGCCGACACACGCAGCAACCCCGCAGCGGACCTGACCTCGGACGCCCCGCCCTCGCTGTACGACGCGATCGGCGGGCCGCTCGGCGTGGCCGAGTCCGCGCTGCCCGCCGCGGCGTTCGTGCTCACCTACACGATCTCGGGGCAGGACACGCGCGCCGCGGTCATCGCCGCCGTCGCGCTCGGCGTCATCTTCGCCATCGCCCGGCTCGTTCGCGGGCAGACCGTCCAGTTCGCGCTGGCGGGCCTCGGCGGGCTCGCGCTGTCGGCGTACGTCGTCTCCCGCACCGGCAAGGCCGAGGACTTCTTCCTCCCCGGATTGCTCGCCAACGCGGCCTACGCGCTCGCGTACCTGATCTCGATCGTCGTGCGCTGGCCGCTGCTCGGCGTGATCGTCGCGAGCCTCCGCGGCGGCGACATGAGCTGGCGCAAGGATCCCGACCAGGTGCGCCTCTACAGCCGCGCGAGCTGGGTCTGGGTCGCGCTGTTCTCGCTCCGCCTCGCGGTGCAGCTCCCGCTCTACCTGGCGAGCGCGCTGACCGCGCTCGGCGCCGCCCGGATCGCGATGGGCATCCCGCTGTTCGCGGTGGGGATCTGGCTCTCGTGGCTGATCCTGCGCCCGCGCGTCGCGTCAGAACACTGATTCCACGTGCCCGGCGCGGCGTACGCTAGTCCTATGCCTCCGGGCGGCTACTTCGGCAGCGCCCTGCTCGTCGATCTCGACGGCCCGCGCAGCGAGCCGCTCGCGCTGCCCGACCACGTGCTGCGCGCCACGATCGGCGGCGCCGGGCTCGGCGCGCACCTGCTCGGCCAGCTCGCGCCTGCGGGCGTGGACCCGCTGGCCCCGGAAGCGCCGCTGGCGTTCGTGTTCTCCCCGCTCGTCGGCACGCCGCTGACCACGAGCGCGAAGTTCGCCGTGGTGGCGAAGTCGCCGCTGACCGACCGCATCAACGACGCGCTCGCGTCCAGTCACTTCGCGATCGCCGGCAAGCTGACCGGCCACGACGCGATCGTCGTGCGCGGCGCGTGCGACGCGCCGAGCGCGCTGGTGGTGGACGAGGGCGGAGCGCGGCTGGTCGACGCGACCGACCTCTGGGGCCTGCCGGCGGCGCAGGCGGAGACGCGGCTGCGCGAGCGGCTCGGGCCCGCGTACCGCGTCGCCGCGATCGGGCCCGCGGGCGAGCGGCTGGTCCGCTACGCGACCGTCTCGCACGACGGACGCCACGCCGGCCGCGGCGGACTGGGCGCGGTGATGGGCTCCAAGCAGCTCAAGGCGATCGCGGTCCGCCCGAGCCGGAAGTGCCCGGTCGCCGATCCCGGCGCGGTGCTGGCCGCCGCCAAGGACCTGCGCGCCCGCTCGTTCGGGCCGGCGACCGCCAAGTACCGCGGCCTCGGCACGCTCACGAACCTGCTCACGTTCAACGCGCTGTCCGCGCTGCCGGGACGCAACTTCGGCGGCGAGACGACCACGCTCCACCTCGAGGACCGCCCCGCCGTGCGCGCCTCGTGCGCGTCGTGCTCGATCGGCTGCGAGCGCATCCTCAAGACCCGCGACGGCGGCAGCGCGCGTGTGGAGTACGAGAGCATGTTCGCGCTCGGCCCGCTCGTCGGCATCGACGACCCCGACGAGGTGCTGGCCGCGAGCGCGCGCTGCGACGAGCTCGGCATCGACACGATCTCGGCGGGCGGCACGATCGCCTGGGCGATGGAGGCTGGGATCGCGGACTGGCTGCGCTTCGGCGACGCCGCCGGGCTGCACCGCGCGATCGAGCTGATCGGCGCGCGCGAGGGTCTCGGCGACACGCTTGCCGAGGGCTCGCGGCGCGCGTCCGCCCGGCTGGGCGGCGAGGAGCTCGCCATCCACGTCAAGGGCCTCGAGCTGCCCGGCTACGAGCCGCGCACGCTGCACGCGATGGCGCTCGGCCTGGCCGTGAACGCGCGCGGCGCCGACCACAACCGCTCCGGCGCCTACGAGGCCGACCTCTCCGGCGAGCTCGACCGGCTCGACGGCGGCGAGGCCCACGTCGCGGCCGCGATCGAGACCGAGGACCGCGCCGCGGCGATGGACTCGCTGATCCTGTGCAAGTTCCTGCGCGGCGTGTTCGAGGACCCCTGGGAGGAATGGGCCGCGCTGCTCGCCCCGGTCACCGGCTGGGAGATCGACGGCGCCGAGCTGCACGAGACCGCGCGCGGGATCGTCGCCGCCAAGCACGCGTACAACCGCCGCGAGGGCTGGACGCGCGCGGAGGACACGCTGCCCGCGCGGCTGCTCGACTCGCCGTTGGCGCTGCCGTCCGGCCGCGAGGCGTCGCTCTCGCGTGCACGGCTGGACGGGATGGTCGACGCCTACCATCGGGCGCGCGGACTGGACAAATTCGTCCAAGAGAGGCATCCTGCGGCTCTGCCATGGCCCTGACCGTCCCACCCAAGACGGACGCGCCGACGGTCACGTGCACGATCGACGGCGTCGAGGTGACCGTCCCGTCCGGGACGACCATCTACACCGCAGCGCAGGAGGCCGGGATCGACATCCCGGTGCTCTGCCACGACGAGCGCTACGACCCGGTCGGCGTCTGCCGCATGTGCGCGGTCGACGTCGGCGGCCGCGTGCTGGCCGCCGCCTGCGTGCGGCCGTGCGAGGAAGGGATGGAGGTCAAGACCGCCAACGAGACGGTCGAGCGCCAGCGCAAGGTGCTGACCGAGCTGCTGATGGCCGACCAGCCCGACGTCGACCCGAAGGAGACGACGACCGGCGACAACCTGCTGCTGACGCTCGCCCGCCGCTACGAGACCGGGCACGCGGAGCGACTGCCGCAGGCGCGCGGCCGCGGGCTCGACGACTCCAACCCGGTCATCTCGGTCAACCACGACGCGTGCATCCTGTGCGACCGCTGCGTCCGCGCCTGCGACGACATCCAGGGCAACGACGTGATCGGCCGCTCCGGCAAGGGCTACGCGACGCGGATCGCGTTCGACCTGAACGACCCGATGGGCGAGTCGACCTGCGTGACGTGCGGGGAGTGCGTCGCCGCCTGTCCGACCGGCGCGCTCGTCAACAAGCCGATCCGCGACGTGCCGATCCGGCCGCGCGAGGAGCTCAAGTCGGTCGACACCGTCTGCCCGTACTGCGGCGTCGGCTGCGCGCTGACCTTCCACGTCGACGAGGAGCGCGGCGCGATCGCCTACGCCGATGGGCGCGAGCAGCCCGGCTCGCAGAAGCGCCTGTGCGTCAAGGGCCGCTACGGCTGGGACTACGCCGCTTCCCCTCAGCGCCTCACCACGCCGCTGATCCGCGTCTCCTACCCGAAGGCCGCGCTGTCGGGCGACGTGAAGGGCGAGGGGCGCGGGCGCAAGCGGCCGGGCGGGATCGTCGACTACGACGAGGTGCTGCCGCACTTCCGCGAGGCGACGTGGGAGGAGGCGCTCGACGTCGTCGCGTCGCGCCTGACGGAGATCCACGACCGCGACGGCTCCGGCGCGATCGCCGGCTTCGGCTCGGCCAAGTGCTCCAACGAGGAGGCCTACCTCTTCCAGAAGCTGATCCGCGCGGGGTTCGGCACCAACAACGTCGACCACTGCACGCGGCTGTGCCACGCCTCGTCGGTCGCCGCGCTGCTCGAAGGCGTGGGGTCCGGCGCGGTCTCGACCACGTACGGCGACATCATCAACGCCGACGTCGCGATCCTCGCCGGCACCAACACGACCGCGAACCACCCCGTGGCGTCGAGCTTCTTCAAGCAGGCCCGCCGGCGCGGCACCAAGCTGATCGTCGTCGACCCGCGGCGCGAGCGGATCGCCGACCACGCCGACGTCTACTGCCAGATCAAGCCCGGCACCGACGTCGCGTTCTACAACGGCGTGCTGCACGAGGTCATCCGGCTCGGCCTGGTCGACCGCGACTTCATCGCCCAGCGCGTGACGAACTACGGCGAGCTCGCCAAGACCGTGCGCGAGTACACGCCCGAGCGCGCCGCGCAGATCTGCGGCGTGAGCGCCGACATGATCCGCGAGGTCGCGCGGCTGTGGGGCGAGGCCGGCGCGGGCGTCATCTACTGGGGCATGGGCATCTCCCAGCACACGACCGGCACCGACAACGCGCGCTGCCTGATCGCGATGTGCGCGATCACCGGCCACGTCGGCAGGCCCGGCACCGGCCTGCACCCGCTGCGCGGCCAGAACAACGTGCAGGGCGCGTCCGACGCGGGGCTGATCCCGATGATGTTCCCCGACTACCAGCGCGTCGACGACGCCGCCGCGCAGGTGAAGTTCCGCGCCGCGTGGGGCCGGGAGCTGGACGCGCAGCCCGGGCTGACCGTGACGGAGATCGTCGGCTCGGCGCTCAAGGGCGGCGTCCGCGGGATGTACATGATGGGCGAGAACCCGTTCCTCTCGGACCCGAACGTCAACAAGGTGCGCAAGGCGCTCGCCGCGCTGGAGTTCCTCGTCGTGCAGGACATCTTCCTCACCGAGACCGCCGAGTTCGCCGACGTCGTGCTCCCCGCCACGTCGTTCATGGAGAAGG
>DATHJG010000925.1:0-2197 GCA_035489875.1 Solirubrobacteraceae bacterium
GGGGCGGCGGCCCTCGCGGCGCTCGATGCCGGGGCCGGCTGGTTGGGCGTCACGAGCATCGCCGAGGCACTGCCGTTCCGGTGGCGCGGCATCTCGGCCCCGATCCTCAGCTGGCTGAACCCGCCGGGCGCCGACCTCGACGCGGCACTGCTGCACGACATCGACCTGGCGGTCCCGAGCATGGCAGACCTGCAGCGGATCTCGGCCGCCGCGATCCGCACCGGGCGGCGCGCCCGCATCCATCTGCACCTCGACACCGGGCTGGCCCGCGACGGGATCGATCGTGCCGAGTGGACGACACTCTGCGAGCTCGCCCGTCTCGGCGTGAGCGACGGTCGGTTCGAGGTCGTCGGCGTCATGAGCCACCTGGCGCGCGCCGACGTACCCGGTGACCCGGAGACACGGCGGCAGGTGCTGCTGTTCCGCAACGCGCTGCGGGTCGCGCGGCACAGGGGGCTGGCGCCCCGACTCGCGCATCTGGCGGCGACGGCCGGAACCATCACCGACCCGGACACCCACTTCGGCATGGTACGCATCGGCGCGGGACTGTACGGGATCGACCCGTCGCACACGCTCGCCGCGTCGGGGAATGGCCTGCGCGGAGCGATGACGCTGACGGCGCCGGTGACGGCGGTCCGCGAGGTCGACGCGGGCACCGGTGTCGGGTACGGCCTGCGCTACCGCACCGACCGTCGCACCCGGCTCGCCCTGCTGCCGATCGGGTACGCGGACGGGGTTCCGCGCAACATCACAGACATAACCGGCGAGGGCCGAGCGACCGTGCTGCTGCGCGGACGCCGCGTCCCGATCGTCGGAACGGTGTCGATGGACCAGCTCGTGCTGGACGTCGGCGACGCCGGGGTCGGGCCCGGTGAGGTGGCGACCCTGTTCGGTCCCGGCGATGAGGGAGAGCCCACTCTTCGCGACTGGGCCGACTGGGCCGCCACCATCGAGCACGACATCGTGACCCGGATCGGGCCGCGGGTGGCGCGCGAGACCGTGGGGCTCGAGGGCACCGAGCCGGCCGCGCGTCCCGCGCTCCGCGCCGTGGACGCCGCATGACCTCGCGCACGACCGTGGTCGTGATCGGCGGCGGCACGGGCAGTGAGCACGACGTGTCGTTCGCGTCGGCCGCCGCGATCGCCGCCGCCCTCGATCGCGACCGGCACGATGTCGTCGAGCTGACCATCGGGCGCGACGGCGCGTGGGCCCAGACCGGCGCCGCACCCCTCGCCGACGATCTCGCCGACGCCGTCCGCATCCTGGGCCGGGCCGATGTCGCGATTCCGGCGCTGCACGGTCCGCACGGGGAAGATGGCACCGTCGCGGCGCTGCTCGAGTTGATCGGTGTGCCGTATGTCGGCTCGGGCGTGTTCGCGGGAGCCATGGCAATGGACAAGGCGGCCACGAAGCTGCTCGCCGCCGAGGTGGGTGTGGGGGTCGCGCCCGGCATCCGGGTGCGGGATGCCGATGATCCGCGCCTTCAGACCGTCGCGCTTCCGGCGGTGGTGAAACCCAATCGCGCAGGGTCGAGTCACGGGGTGACGGTGGTGCGCGAGCGTTCGCTGCTCGCGGCCGCGGTGCACGAGGCGCTGGCTCTCGACGGCTCGGCTCTGGTTGAGACCTTCGTGATCGGCCGCGAGATCGATGTCGCCGTCATCGAGCGGCCAGACGGCACGCTGGAGTGCGGTCCGGCGCTCGAGATCGGAGTGCCGGCCGGCGGGGTGTTCGACACGATGAGCAAGTACGTGGGCGAGCCGGATTTCCGGATTCCGGCGCCCGTCGACGAGGCGACCCGGGTGGGGCTCGAGCACGCCGCGGTGACGATGTTCCGGGCCCTCGACTGCCGGGGCCTGGCGCGCGTGGACTTCTTCCTCGAGGCAGACGGCCCTCAGTGCGCGCGCATCCTGCTCAACGAGGTGAACACGTTCCCCGGGTTCACGTCGCACTCGCAGGTGCCGCGGATGTTCGCGGCGGCGGGCATCGACTAGCCGGCGCTGCTCGAGCTCCTGATCGAGACGGCCCTGGTCCGCAGCGACGGCCGCCGGATCCGGTCGCGCGTGTGATCCTGCCGTAACGCGCCGCAACACCCCGCCGGCCGCTCGGTAGCCTGGCAGGATGCCAGACACCCCCAGCCGGGACCGCGAGTACGGCTTCCGCACCCGCGCCATCCACGCAGGCAACATCCCCGACGCGG
>DATHJG010000926.1:0-3147 GCA_035489875.1 Solirubrobacteraceae bacterium
GGACCGCAGTCCGGTTGGGCCTTGCGGACCGCGGTCCGGCACGCTACCCTGCTCACGAAAGGTAAGCGGACTCCGGTCCGGCCTCGACACCACCACAGGGGAGCACCAATGAGCACGACCGTCCAGCAGGATCTGCCCGCAGCGACCTGGGGCCTCGACGCGAACCACTCCACCGCCGGCTTCGCGATCAAGTACATGGCGGGGACGTTCCGCGCCGGCTTCGAGAAGTTCGACGTCACGCTCGACACGACCGGCGATCAGCCGCGCGTCACCGGCTCGGTCGCGCCCGAGTCGATCACCGTCAAGGACGAGAACTTCCACGCGCACCTCCAGGCGCCCGACTTCTTCGACACCGAGCGCCATCCGGCGATCACGTTCGAGTCGACCGGCTGGCGCGTCGACGGCGATGAGCTGATCGTCGACGGCAACCTGACGATCAAGGGCGACACCCGCCCGGTCGAGGCGCGCGGCACGCTCAACGGGCCGGACGAGGATCCGTGGGGCAACACGCGTGTCGGCGTCACGCTCGAGGCCTCGCTCGACCGCACGCACTTCGGCCTGACCTGGAACAACCCGCTGCCCAAGGGCGGCCTCGCGCTGGCCAACGACGTCCGCCTCCACGTCGACCTCCAGCTCGTCAAGGCGTAATGAAGGTCCTGGGGATCTCGGGCAGCCTGCGCCGGGACTCCCACAACACGAAGCTCCTCCGGGCGGCAGCCGCGCTGCTGCCGCCCGGAGCCGAGCTGGAGTTGTGGGAGGGCCTGAAGGCCGTGCCGCCCTACGACGCCGACGACGACGCGAGCGCGCCGCGCCCCGAGGCGCTGCGCTCGCTCGGTCGCGCGATCGCCGCCGCCGACGTCGTCCTCTTCTCCACGCCCGAGTACAACCACTCGATACCCGGCCAGCTCAAGAACGCGCTCGACTGGCTCTCGCGCCCGCTGGCCACCAGCCCGCTGCGCGGCAAGCCGGTCGCGGTGGTCGGAGCCAGCACCGGGCTGTTCGGCGCGGTCTGGGCGCAGGCCGAGCTGCGCAAGGTGCTCGGGGCGATCGGCGCGCGCGTGATCGACCGCGAGTTGCCGGTCGGGCTCGCCGAGGACGCGTTCACCGAGGCGGGCCGGCTGGCCGACCAGGACCTCGAGCTCGTGCTCGCGGACCTGCTCGCCGAGCTGCTCGGCGAGGTCACGCCGGCGGCCGTTCCCGCCTGAGCGCAAGTTCTCGCCGCGGGCAGCGTTCCTGCCGCCATGCGCACCCCCCTCGCAGCCTTGTTCGTCGCACTGATCGCCGCGCCCGCGAGCCCGCACTGGGGCTACCCCGGCAGCGCCGCGCCCACTGGCTTCTCGCACCGATAGGACCCTCCTCCCTTGGCGTGCGGTCGCCGTCCGCGGCGGCCGCACGTCCTTGGTGCTGCCGGTACCCTGCTGCTCCGATGTACGTCGAGAGCGCGCCCACGCCGCCGCTGGCCGCCCGGCTGCGCGGCGTGCAGTCCTCTCCGGTGCGCGAGATCCTCGCGCTCACCCAGCGGCCCGGCGTGATCTCGTTCGCCGGCGGCCTGCCCGCGCCGGAGCTGTTCGACGCCGCCGGCACGCGCGCGGCGTTCGCCGCCGCGCTGGGCGACGACGTCGCCGGTCGGACGCTCCAGTACTCGACGACGGAGGGCGATCCGGCGCTGCGCGCGGCGGTGGCCGACCGGCTCACGGTGCGCGGGCTGCCGACGCACGCCGACGAGCTGCTGATCACGAGCGGCTCGCAGCAGGCGCTCACGCTGATCGCGACGGTGCTGCTGGAGCCGGGCGACACGGTGCTGGTGGAGGAGCCGTCCTACCTCGCCGCGCTGCAGGCGTTCCAGCTCGCCGGCGCCACGGTCGTGCCGGTGCCGTGCGACGACGACGGGCTCGACCCGGACGCCGCCGCGGCGCTGGCCGGGCGCCACGGCGCGCGGCTGCTGTACACGATCCCGACGTTCCAGAACCCGACCGGGCGGACGCTGCCGCTCGAGCGGCGCGAGGCACTCGTGGCGCTCGCCCGGCGCGGCGGCTTCTGGCTGCTGGAGGACGATCCCTACGGCGAGCTGCGCTACCGCGGCGAGCCACTGCCGCCGCTCGCGGCGCTCGACGACCGCGTGCTGTCGCTCTCGACGCTGTCGAAGATCGCCGCGCCCGGGCTGCGGATCGGCTGGGTCCGCGCGCCCGAGGCGCTGCGCAAGCCGCTCGCGATCGCCAAGCAGGCGGCCGACCTGCACTCCTCCACGGTCGACCAGGCCGCCGCCGCGCACTGGCTCGAGGCGATCGACCTCGACGCGCGGGTCGCCGAGCTGCGGCGCGCGTACGGCCCGCGGCGCGACGCGCTGCTGGCCGGGCTGGCCGACGCGCTGCCGCCGGGCTCCACCCACAACCACCCCGACGGCGGCATGTTCGTGTGGGCGAGGCTGCCCGACGGCTGGGACGCGGCCGAGCTGCTCGACCGCGCGCTGGTCCACGACGTCGCGTTCGTGCCGGGCTTCCCGTTCTTCGCGGGGCCGCCGGACCTGGCCGCGCTGCGGCTCTCGTTCACGACCCACGGGCCGGACGAGATCGCCCAAGGCCTCGCGCGCCTGCGCCTCGCCTGGGCCTAGGCGCGCTGAACGGCGGCATTGAAGGGAGCGGGTCCGGCGGCGCCGGCGGGCGCCTCACGAGACCGCAGCGAGCACCCGAGCGGCCGCCGCCGGGATCGGCTCGGCGCCGCCGATCTCCAGGTCCGGCGACTCCGGCGCCTCGTACACGTCACCGACGCCGGTCAACCCGGGCAGCTCGCCCGCACGAGCGCGCGCGTACAGCCCCTTGGGATCGCGCTGCTCGCACTCGGCCAGGCCGGTCGAGACCCAGACCTCGTGGAACGGCAGGCCGGCCGCCGCGTGGATCGCGCGGGCCGTCGCGCGGTCCGACGCGTAGGGCGAGACGAGCGCGACGAGCGCGACGACGCCGGCCTCGGCGAGCAGCGCGGCGGCGTGCGCGGTGCGGCGGACGTTCTCCGCGCGGTCCCCGGGGCTGAAGCCGAGGTCGCCGTTGAGCCCGTGGCGGAGGTTGTCGCCGTCGAGCCGCAGCGCCGGCCGGCCGGCGCCGATCAGCAGCGCCTCGAGCTCCACCGCGAGCGTCGACTTGCCCGACGCGG
>DATHJG010000927.1:0-4062 GCA_035489875.1 Solirubrobacteraceae bacterium
CGAGGTTCTGGCGGGCCGACGCTGCTGCTGAGCGTCGTCGCCTGCGCAGCAGCCCTTCGCGCCGCCACCCGGGACGACGCAGGCTCGCGGGGAGGCGGTCTCCGGGTGTCGAGCTGAGGCGTCGCTGGACCTTCAGCACACAAGCCGCGGCTCGCGCGCGGTAGAGCTGCCCGGCTCGCCGAGAAGCCAGCTCCGACGGCGTGTCCCGAGATCCGCGTACGCGTTCGTCCCTCGCCGCTCGGTGGGCACGAGCGAGTCCGACTCCGAGGAGACGCGCCACGAGGCGCTGCCGCGCCAGCCGGCCGCTCGAGCTCTGAGTTCGCGAGCCCGTACGGCGGCAGCTCCGGCACGTGGGGATCGTGGTAGGAAACGTCGCCATCGAGCTGCTGCAGCAGCTCGATGATCTTCAGCGCCGGCGATTCGCGTAAGTCGCCGACCCCGCCCTTGTAGGCGACGCCCACGATCAGCACGCACGAGCCCTTGACCGGCTTGCCGGCGTCGTTGAGCGCTCGCTCGATCTTCTCGAGGCAGAAGTACGGCATCTCATTGTTGACCTTGCCGGCGAGCTCGATGAACTCGGTCACCATGTCGTACTCGCGCGCCTTCCAGGTCAGGTAGAAGGGATCGACCGGCAGGCAGTGACCGCCCATCCCGGGGCCTGGCTCAAAGCGCATGAACCCGAACGGCTTGCTTGCCGCGGCGTCGACGACCTCCCAGATGTCGATCCCCAGCGCGCGCTCGGTGCAGCCGAGCGTGAGGCCGCCGACGATCTTCGGGGTGTTGCGGAGCGTGAAGTCCGTGCGGCCCGGGTCGACGCGCTCGGGGGAGAACGCCAGCGCGAAGTCCTCGCCGGCGACGAGGCCGGATTCTTCGAGCAGCGGCACGAGGTGGTCGCGCGTCGTGCCGGGGAACGTGGTCGACTCGAGCACGACGAGCTGGCCCTTTGCGATCACGCCGGCGAGCGTCTGCGCAGCGCCCAGCAGCGGCCCGGAGGTCCGGCTGGCGGTTGCGGTTCAGCGGCGTGGGAACGCACACCAGGATCGCCTCGGCCTCGTGGATGTCGACCGCGCGGATCGTGAACCGGGTGCGCTCGGCGAAGGCCACCACCCGGGGAAGCCCGACGTAGCCCAGGCCGACGATTCCGATGCTCATGGACGACTCACGCTCGCTTGCGGAGGGCACGGGAGCCGGCGGCAGGTCGCACGCTCGTCAGCGTCATCGCTCGTCCGCGGTTACGCGCAGCGAGGCCTGCTCGCGGAGCCCGTTCTGCGCCTGTATCGCCGGGACGACGTCGCGCGGCGGGAACAGCAACGGCTCCACGTCGTACTTCTCCGGGAACCGCTCCACGTCGGCGGCGGCACGCTCGTACTCGCCCACGGTGCCGATGTCGAACCAGTCGGCATCGCTCTCGTAGGCGGCGACGCGCTCGCCCGCCGCCAGCAGCCGCAAGACAAGCTCGGGAAACTGGCACGCGCCTCCAGGGAGATAGCGGAGTGCTCGCGCGTCATAGACGTAGATCCCCATGCTGACCTGGAAGCGGAGCGTGGGCTTCTCGATGTAGTTGCGGACCAGGCCGCGGTCGGATTCGATGACTCCGAGGTCGATGTCGACGCGCTGGCTGTGCATCGCGACGGTGAGCGCGGCGTCCTGCCGCCGGTGGCACTCGAGCAGGTAGCGGTAGTCGAGGGTCGTGAGCACGTCGCCGTTCATCACGATGAACGTGCCCTCAAGATCGGGCACCGAGGACAGCGCGCCCGCCGTGCCGAGCGGCTCGGACTCCCAGTGAAACGCCAGCTGCGGCTCGGGCGGGAGATCGGCGTTCGCGAGGTAGACGCAGATGAGCTGCCCGAGGTGGCTGACGCACAGGTCGATCCGATCGACGCCGCATCTCGCCAGCGAGCGGATGATGTGCTCGAGCACCGGCCGGTCGCCGATCGGAACCAGCGGTTTGGGGATGACGGTGGTGTAGGGGCGCAACCGCGTCCCCAGCCCTCCAGCCAGGATGACGGCTCTCATTCGGACTCCTTTCCGGCCGACGGAATGGCTGCAGTTCTCCGGGAACGGTGGGGGGGTCAACGCGCCCGCTACCGGCTACGACTCAGAACCTCGGGGGTGGGGATCAGCCGGGCCGGTCGGGCAGCGTGGAGAAGCCGTCCAGTTCGCGGACGACCAGTCGGACGCGATGGCGGCGAAGCTCCTGAGCGGCGAGGACCGCGAGGCTGAGGAGGAGGGCGCACCAGACCGACGTTTCCCCGCCGGCGCTCGAGGTGGCACTGTTCGGGGCGTCGATGGTGCGGCTGGGCGGTGCGGACGGAGCGCGCGGGCCGTGCCCGATGTCCGGGGCCGTGGGCTGCTGCCCGGCGACCGGGACCTGGGGCGCAAGGCGGTGCGAGAGAATTCTGGATTGCTCCGCGAACAACGGGTGATCGGTGGAGGATGGCGGCAGAGGCAAAACGGTCGCGGTCGGGTTGGCGGATGGGGCTAGCGGGACGCTGACGTTCGCCGTGCCGGGGCTCGTGGTGCCCGGCTCGACCACCCTGGTCGTCGTTTGCCGAGCGGCAGCCGGATCTCCGATCGTGGTCTTCAGGGCCGGGACGACCCTGACGCCGGATATGGCCCCCGCTCGCGGGTCGGCGCCCGCGCTCCCTGCCTCGCCGCGGTCCTCGGCCCCTGTGCTCCCTACGTCGGCGGCGGCCGGGGCGCTGGCAGGCGCGGGAGCGGCCGTGCTCGCCGGCTCGCTGACGGTCGGGTCCGCCGCCGTCGGGCTCGTCGTAGTGAGCGGGGGGTCGGCCGCCGCGACGCTGGTCACGCGGGCGGCCATCAGCGCGAGGGCGACGACGCCGATGGTGACTGCACGCGGCGAGGGGCCCCTTCGGACGCTGCGCTGGAGACTGCGCAACGGGGCGTTGCCAAATCCCGGCAAGACTGGCCCTCCAACAGGTCGCGGGGGATCAGAGCCGACGATCGAATCTAGCCTTTGGGCGATACGCACGGCCAGTCGCCCGGTTCAGACGCGGACAGACCGCCACGCGGTGCATAACGATCCCTGAGCGTGCAAGAGCGGCCCGCGGCGCGATCAGGCGGCGCTGAGCTCAGCCGCGAGACTGGCCGCAACCGCCAGGACCGGCAGGCACTTGCTCGGGCCTCGATTGTCACCAGAAGCCCGGGTAGTGTGAGCGCATGGCTCCGTGGCGGGTGCCACTAGCGGACGTCACGCTCTCCGAGGAAGACCTGGCGGCGGTAGTCGACGCCTACCGCTCCGGCTGGCTGAGCATGGGGCCGCATACGGCGACGTTCGAACAGGCCTTCGCGGCGTTCACCGGCTCCACGCACGTCGTCGCGGTCGCCAGCGGGACGGCGGCCCTGCACCTTGCGTGCCTCGCGGCGGGCCTCGGCCCGGGCGACGAGGTGATCGTGCCGTCGCTGACGTTCGTGGCCACCGTGAACGCCATCATCTACACCGGCGCCACGCCCGTGTTCGCCGACATCGCAGGGCTGACCGAGCCGTGGCTGTCGGCCACCGAGGCCGAGGCGGCGATAACCCCGCGGACCAAGGCGATCATGGCGGTGGCGTATGGCGGGCACCCCGGCGAACTCGCGGACTTGGCTCGGCTCGCCGACGAGCGTGGGCTTGCGTTGCTCGAGGATGCCGCCCACGCCGCAGGCGCGCGGGTCGGTGGGAGGCATATCGGCACGTTCGGCCTCATCGGCGCGTTCAGCTTCTTCGCGAACAAGAACCTCGCGGTGGGCGAGGGTGGCGCGGTGGTCACCGACGACAAGGCCCTCGCCGACCACATGCGGTTGCTGCGTTCGCACGGCATGACGGCAGCGACGTGGGATCGCCATCGTGGCCACGCGTCGGCCTACGACGTCGTCGCGCTCGGATTCAACTACCGCTTCGACGAGCCGCGTGCCGCACTCGCCGAGCGCCGACTGGCGCGACTCGACGATGAGAACCGGCTGCGCCATGCGCTTGACGTGCGGTACCGGGAGCGGCTCGCCGGCGTGCCCGGCCTCACACCGACCGCTGCGCCACCGACTTGGGCTGGCGACACGCCCGCA
>DATHJG010000928.1:0-6109 GCA_035489875.1 Solirubrobacteraceae bacterium
ATCGCGACGCTGCGCGACGCGACGGTGGAGCGCCCCCCGGACCGGCCGACCGATCGCGCGAGCGGAGCCGGGGCGGCACGCGCGCTGGGGATGGGGCGGCTGGCCGCGCGCCTCGAGGGTTAGGTCGGGCGGACGGTGTCGCGCCCGGCGTCCTTCGCGGCGTACAGCGCGCGGTCGGCGCGGGCGAGCAGGTCGCCCGGCGTGTCGCCCGCCCAGTGCGCCCATCCGACCGAGATCGTGACCGGCTCGGCGGCCGCGTTCACGCGCACCGGCTGCGACGCGACCGAGGCGCGGAGCCGCTCGGCGGCGCGCAGCACGCCGGCGCGCTCGGTGGCGGGCAGGATGGCGACGAACTCGTCGCCGCCCCAGCGGGCGAGGAGGTCGCCGCCGCGCACCGCGTCGCTCAGCCGCCGCGCGACCTCGGCCAGCACCCGGTCGCCGGCCTGATGCCCGTGCACGTCGTTGATCGCCTTGAAGTGGTCGACGTCGACGCGCAGCACGCCCAGGTCGTGCCCCTTGCGCACCGCGAGCGCGACCTCGCGCTCGAGCTGCCGCTCGCCGTGGCGGCGGTTGGCCAAGCCGGTCAGGTCGTCGGTGAGCGCCTGCTCGGCGAGCCGGAGGTTCGCCTCGACGAGGCCGTCGTGGCGCGCGGTCACGCGCAACGCCGCGAGCACGCGCGCCTCCAGCTCGGCGACGTCGAACGGCGCGACCACGCCGTCATGCGCCCCGCGCTGCAGCGCGTCGAGCAGCGCGTCCCGGTCGTGGGCGAGCACGATCAGCGGCACCGCGGCAAGCTCGTCCCGGCCGCGCAGCGCGTCGAGCGCGCCCAGGCCGAGCACGATCGCGTCCGGCCGGCGCTCACCCGCCGGCGCCGCCGCGGCCTCCACGCGGTGCCCCCGCTCGGCCAGCCGGCGCTCCAGCGGCTCCCGCACGGCGTCAGACGCCTCGACGACGAGGACGTACGGCGGGAGCGCGTTCATGTCCCCTGGAGTAACGGCCGTTACGGCGTGAACTTGACCGTGATCACGTCCCCGTCGGCCATCGAGTAGTCGCGCCCCTCCAGCCGCAGCACGCCCCGATCGCGCGCCGCGGCGTACCCGCCGGCGTCGACGAGCGCCTCCCAGCCGATCACCTCGGCGCGCACGAAGCCCTTCTGGATGTCGGAGTGGATCGCGCCCGCCGCGTGCCACGCGGTGAGCCCGCGCCGCAGGTGCCAGCTCTGCGCCGGCTTGTCCTCCCCGGCGGTGAAGAACGCGATCAGGTCGAGCAGTCCGAACGCGCCGCGAACGACGCGGTCGAGGCCGGTCTCGCCGACGCCGAGCTCCTCGCGCATGACGGCGGCCTCGTCGTCGTCGAGCTCGGACAGCTCGGCCTCGATGCGCGACGAGACCGCGACCGCGGCGGCGCCGACCGCCGCCGCGTGGTCGGCGACCACCGAGGGCACGGCGTCGGCGCCCTCGTCGATGTTCGCCACGTACAGCACCGGCTTGCCGGTCAGCGGCGAGAGGCTGCGCAGCGCGCCGGGCGCGGCGGCGGGCACCGGCACGGTGCGGGCCGGCTCGCCGCGCTGGAGCGCCGCGATCACGTCGCGCAGCCAGGCCTCCTCCGCGATCGCCGCCTTGTCGCCGCCGCGAGCCTCCCTGACCACGCGCGCGTGGCGGCGCTCGGCCTGCTCGAGGTCGGCGAAGACCAGCTCGGTCTCGATCGTCTCCATGTCGCGTGCGGGGTCCACCTCGCCCTCCGGGTGGATCACGGCCGCGTCGTGATGGCAGCGGACGACGTGCAGCAGCGCGTCCGTCTCGCGGATGTTCGCCAGGAACTGGTTGCCGAGCCCTTCGCCCTTGTGCGCGCCCGCGACGAGCCCGGCGATGTCGTGGAACGCGATCGTGTCGGGGACGACGTTCGACGCGCGCACGGTCGCCGCGACCGCGTCGAGCCGCGGGTCGCGCACCGGCACGACCGCGACGTTCGGCTCGATCGTCGTGAACGGGTAGTTCGCGGCCTCGGCGCCCGCGCGGGTGAGCGCATTGAACAGCGACGACTTGCCGGCGTTCGGCATCCCCACGATCCCGACCTTCATCGCCCGAGGCTCCCGAGCACGGTGCCGAGCGCCGCGCCGGCGGCGACGTCGGACGGGTAGTGCACGCCGAGGTACAGGCGCGAGACGCCCATCGCGCCGGCGGCGGCGTAGAGCAGCGGCGCGGGCAGCAGCGGGCCGAACGCGCGCGCCGCCGCGAAGCTCGACGTCGCATGCGAGGAGGGGAACGAGAGGCCGGTCGGCGTCGCCATCAGGTGCGGCAGGTCCTCGACCGCGGGACGCGTGCGGCCGACGGCGAGCTTGATCGTCGTGGAGATCGCGTACGCAGCCCCCACGCACGCGGTCGCCCGCGCCCAGCGGCCGCGGCGGCGCCGGTCGAGCGCGATGCCCGCGCCGCCCGCGGCGAGCCAGACCGCGCCGTGCTCGCCCAGCCGCGAGTAGCGGCGCACCCAGCGGACCGAGTCCGGCGTCCGGCCGACGCCGCGGACGCGGCGGTAGAGGGCAAGGTCGAGCGCGTTGACCCGGACGCGGAGGTTGTGCACCGGCGGCAGGGTAGCCCCTGCGGGCGTCCGGCCCGCAGGTCTGACTGCGGCTGACGGCATCCAGCCGTCCGTAACCGCTTCGCTCTAGAAGCCGACGCGGTGCTCGTCGGACTCGACGCGCAGGTACACGACCTGGGCGAGGTCCAGCACGACGGCGCCATCGGTCGCCTCGACCTCGCGCCAGCCGCCCCCGTTGCCCTTCGCCAGGACCTGACGCAGCTCGCTGAGGTTCTCCTCCGAGATGCGCAGGGAGAGCACCTGCCCGCCCTGGAAGCCGATCGCCGCTCGTCTCGCCGTCATGTGTGGAGCGTAGCTGGCTCGACGAGCTCGGTGAGGACCGATCCGCTCGCGCTCGGGTGCAGGAACGCGACGCGGGAGCCGCGGATGCCGATCCGCGGCTCGACGTCGATCATGCGCACTCCCTGCTCGCGCAGCCGGGCGAGAGCGGCCACGATGTCGTCGACCTGATAGGCGACGTGGTGCAGCCCGGGGCCGCGCCTGGCCAGGAACCGCCCGACCGGCGTGTCGTCGGCGAGCGGTCGCAGCAGCTCGACGTGGTTCTCGCCGACGTCGAGCAGCACGGCCTCGACGCCCTGCTCCGCCAACGTCTCGCGGTGCACGGCGGGCATGCCGTACATCTCCTCGTGGAGCGCGATCGCCGCGTCGAGGTCGGCGACGGCGATGCCGACGTGGTCGATCCGCCGAAACACATCGGCCAGTCTAGGCTGGCGCGACCGTCGAGCGCGACGCCTACGCGCCGGTCGTCGGCGCCTGAGCGGTCTCGGCCGCGGCGACGACCCGCAGGCCGCCGACGCCGCGCCGGAAGCGCGGGGTCCCGGCCATGATGCGATCGATGTCCGGCCGCTCGAGCACCTCGCTGCGCAGCAGCAGCGTGGCCATCTCGTCGAGCTTGTCGCGGTGGTCGGCGATCAAGCGCGCCGCGGCGCGCTTCGCCTCGTCCGCGAGATGCTGCTGCTCGTCGTCGCGCAACTCGCGCGTACGGTCGGACACCTCGCCGCCGTAGGCGGAGATCTTGCGCGACGTGATCGACGTGCCCATCGCGTACTCGTGGATCATCGATCGCGAGATGTCCGCCACGCGCTGCAGGTCGTCGGAGGCGCCCGTCGTCACCGCGCCGAACACGAGCTCCTCCGCCACGCGTCCGCCCAGCAGCATCGTCATGTAGTCGATCAGCTCCTCGCGCGTCTTGAGGTAGCGGTCCTCCTCGGGCAGGTTCAGCGTGTAGCCGAGCGCGCTGCCGCGCGGGACGATCGAGATCTTGTGCACCCGGTTGACGCCCGGCAGCAGCTCGGCGCACACCGCGTGGCCGGCCTCGTGCCACGCGACCACCCGGCGCTCGTGCTCGTTGAGCGTGCGGCGCGACTGCATCCCGGCCACGACGCGCTCGACCGCGTCGTCGAAGTCCCCGTGGATCAGCTCGCTGCGGCGCGCGCGAGCGGCGAAGATCGCGGCCTCGTTGCAGATGTTGGCCAGGTCGGCGCCGGAGAGCCCGGAGGTCTGGCGGGCGATCAGCGCAAGGTCGATGTCGGTCCCGAGCGGCTTGTTGCCCGTGTGGACCTTGAGGATCGCCTCGCGGCCGCCGACGTCGGGCGGCGAGACGAGGATCTGGCGGTCGAAGCGACCGGGGCGCAACAGCGCGGGGTCGAGCTTCTCGAGCAGGTTGGACGCCGCGATCACGACGAGGTCGCCGGTCGAGCTGAACCCGTCCATCTCCACCAAGAGCTGGTTGAGCGTCTGCTCCCGCTCGGAGTTGTTGTCGCTGCCGCGGCGCGCGCCGACGGCGTCGAGCTCGTCGATGAAGATGATCGCGGGACGGTGCTGGCGCGCCTCGGCGAAGAGCCGCCGGATGCGCGCGGCGCCCAGGCCGGCGAACATCTCCACGAACGAGGCCGCCGACTGGGAGAAGAACTGCGCGCCCGACTCGTGCGCGACCGCCTTCGCCAGCAGCGTCTTGCCGGTGCCCGGCGGGCCGTGCAGCATGATGCCCTTCGGCACCTGCGCGCCGAGCGCGGCGAAGCGCTGGGGGTCGCGCAGGAACTCGACGACCTCGGCCAGCTCCGCCTTGGCCTCGTCGCACCCCGCGACGTCGGCCCAGGCGATCGAGGAGGACGACTCCGGCTTGATCTGCTGCGGCTTGGTCCGCGGCATCAGCTTCAGCGTCTTCCAGATGAAGAACACCAGGAGGCCCATGAAGATGATCGGGGCCCACGTGATGATCCAGCTCTCGACCTCGTACCACGCGATCGCTTCCGTGCTCGGCATGTCGCCAGTATGCCCGCCGCGGGCGGCTTCGATGTGGGGTCTGGACCCTATTCAGCGAATGTCCGACGCGCCCTCGGCGCGCAGGATCTCCCCCAGCGCGGCGCGGCCGACCGCGAGTTGGCGCTCGTCCGGCTCGCGCGTGCCGACCAGCCGCTGGATCTCGAAGCCCGGCCGCTTGAGCGCGCGCGCCATGCGGCTCTCGGCGTTGCGCTCGCACCAGGCGAACACCTCGACCGCGACCGCGGAGGACGCGATCGCGACGGCGCCGCCCGCGAGCGGGCCCGGCTTGGCCACCGCGCGGCGGAGCAGCAGCGTGCCCGCGAGGTTGGAGGCGAGCATCGGCGCGACGAGGTGCGACCCGCAGCGCTCGTGCTCCTTGGTGGCGTCGCGCGCGTCCTCGTCGTCCGACTCGTAGGCGCCGATCGCCTTGTGCTCGACGCCGTGGTACGCCGCCAGCTCGCCGCCGCGGAGCGCGAACAGCGCGGGCATGAACGACACGACCGCCGCGGCGGCCTCCCCCGTCGCGCCGCGGAGGCGGCGGCGCAGCAGCGTGCCGCCGAGCGACGCGCCGGCCGCGACCGCGAGCACGCCGGGATCCTGGAACGGCAGCCGCGCCTCGGGCAGCCCGCGCTTGACGAGCGGGATCACCGCCATCGCCTCGGCCAGCCGCGCGACGCCGCGCACGCCGGGGATCGAGTCGGCGGCGCGCAGCCGCGGCTTGCGCCCCGACGCGGTCTTGATCTCGCCGTCGTCGGTCCGCACCGCGGCGGCCCAGCTCGTCGGCCCGTGCACGAGCAGCCCGTTGCGCAGGGCCATGCCGCCCAATCGCAGCTTGGGCTCGGTGGGCGTGGTCACGTCAGCAGCCTCCTCGGCAGGTCGGCGAAGAATTGCGTTGCGAAGCCGAGGTCGCGCACGTCGAGGCGCTCGTCGGCGGAGTGCATCAGCGGCCACGACTCGTACAGGGTCTGGTGGCGCTGGGGGAAGAAGCCGTACGCGACGCAGTCCGGGAACGCGGCGCGGAACCAGCGGCAGTCGGTGAACGCGGGCAGCACGACGGGGACCGCCTCGCCGCCCGGGTCGGCCGCATCCACCCAGGCGCCGATCGCCTCCATCAGCGGCGTCGCGATCGGCGAGCGGTTGCCCACGACCGACTCGGTGAAGTCCACCTCCAGCCCGTCGATCTCGCCGATCAGCTCGTGCGCGCGGCGCGCCGCGACCGCGCCGTCCAGGCCCGGCGGGAGGCGGC
>DATHJG010000929.1:0-2171 GCA_035489875.1 Solirubrobacteraceae bacterium
GCACGTGACAACCGTCGGCGGGTGAGGAGAACGGTGATGACGGACGAGACATTGCGGGCGGCCACGACGAACAACGAGTTCCTCCGCGCCCTGGGCGAACTGGTGCTCGCGGCAGCGCGTCTCGAGCAGTTGGCGATCAGCACCGTCGAGCCGGCAGAGACCGATTCGAGGCTGCCGCTGTGGTCGGCGCGAGCCCTCGAGCTGCTGGACGAGCGCGATCGTTTCGTCGCCGCCGCCGCGGAAGGGCACGACGGTTCGACGATCGTGCGGGTCACGGCGCGCGACGGCTCGGTCATCGCCGGCGACGCCGTCTACATGGTGCATCTGTCCGCGCGGATGACACGTCATCGTGGCGCGGGTCTCGCGATCGGCGTGCCCCTTGCGGTCGCCGCCGATCCGGATGCGGTGGCCGACGCGTCGATGCAGGTCGGTTAGCGGGAGGTCTTCGGCGCGTCGCCTTCTTGGACCCGCGCAAGGACCCGCTCGGACCCCTCGAGGCGGCGGCGCGCGCGGTCGTGCTCGCGGATCGCCTCGCGACGCTGCCGCTCGGCCGCTCCGACCTCGCTCTCGAGCCGCTCGTATTCGGCGAGGGCATCGTCCCGCTCGGCCGCGATCTGCTCGTGCCCGGTGACCGCGTCGTCGAGCGCGGCGGCGGCCGCATCCGCGGCGGTTCGTGCCTCTTCCACGTCGGTTCGGGCTTGCGCGAGCTCCTGTCGTCGGCGGTCCTCGCGGGTCTCTGACGCGGGCGGCGCCGCCTTCGGTCGTGGTCTCGCTGTCCCGGCGCGAGCGGCGAGTTCCTCGCCCGGCGCGGCGACGGCCCCCGACAGGTCGACCAGCTCTCCGCCCACGGTCTGCAACACGCGCACCAGCCGGCCGGACCGGACCGCGTCGGCCGCTTCGGCATCCGCGATGCCGGCCATCACGGTCTGCTCGACCTCGTCGCCCAGCGCCGCGCTGAACGGGCGACTCCGCTCGGCCGCCAGCTCGCGCGCAGCGTCGGCTACTCCGACGAGCGCCTCGCGCCGGTCGCGGCCGAGCTCCCGCAGCGCGTCACGATCGAACGCGGCCTGCGCGCGACGGAACTCGTCGCCGAGCGCGAGCGCCGCCGCGACCGGCTCCGCGCGCGACCGCACGAGCTGGTTCACCAGCCATGCCGCTGCCGACGGCTTCGGCAGTGCCGCGACCGCGTCGGCCAGCTCGCGGTCGTCTCCGCGCAGCTCCTTCGCGCGCGCGTTCCGGGACGCGGTGAACGCATCGAGGTCGAGGGCGTACAGCTCCCCGGCGATCGTGGCAAGGTCCGTCACCGGTCGTGCCCCGCGCCCTAGGCGAGCGATCGCGACGACAGCCGCTCGATCGCCCGCAATGGGATCGGCAGCCAGGAGGGACGATTCCGCGCCTCGTAGCTCGCCTCGTACACGGCCTTGTCGAGCTCGAAGGCGGTGAGAAGGGCGTGATCACCGATGCTGCCGCCGGCATCGGCGTACCCGCCGAGGTAGGCGTCCCCGGCACGGCGCGCCCAGGCGTCGGCATCCGGATGCGTCGAGGACGCGGCAGCGTAGTCGAACGATCGCAGCATCCCGGCCAGGTCGCGCAGGGGGGGTTCGGGGCGGGTGCGTTCCTCGATGGTGCGCAGCGGTTCCCCCTCGAAGTCGATGAACACCCAGCGGTCGACATCGCCGGCCGTCGCGTGCAGGATCTGCCCGAGGTGGAGGTCGCCGTGGATCCGCTGCAGCCGTGGCCAGTCGCTCGTCGCCTCCGAGTAGGCGGTCTGGATCGCGTCGCGGTGCGCGGACAGGCTCGGTACATCGCGGATCGCGGCTTCGAGTCGCGCCGTCCAGATCGTCGTCATCGCCGCGATCGCGGTAGGTTCGGCCACCTCGGTCGACAGCCGCTCCGCGAGGGTCGCGTGCAACGCCGCCGTCGCCTGCCCGAGCTGGAATCCCTCGCGCGAGAAGTCGGCCCCGGCATCCACGGCTCGGCGCGCGGTCAGCCAGGCGTCCTCCGCACCGCGGAGGAACTCCTGCGCGATCGCGAGCTGCCCCTCCCCGAGCCGCTCGCCGGCATCCCGCCATTCGGCATCGAGCGATCCGACGTAGTGCGGCACGTAGGTCGCCCCCGTCGAGCTGAGGGCACCCTGCAACTCGGCGTCGGGGTTCTGCCCGTGCTGCACG
>DATHJG010000930.1:0-5219 GCA_035489875.1 Solirubrobacteraceae bacterium
CCCCCAGATGGGAGAGGTCCTCGGCGCGGTCACGGAGCGGTCCCGAGGCATCCTGCTCGGGCGCACGACCTATGAGATGTTCGAGCCGGCGTGGTCGACGCGGACCGTGGAGGACGATCCGGGGGCGCCGTTCTTCAACGACACCACCAAGTACGTCGTGTCCGGGACGCTCACGACTGCGACGTGGACGAACTCGAAGATCGTCGGGCCGTACGACCCCGACGCCATCCGCAGCCTGAAGGACGAGGTCGACGGCGACCTCTACGTCAGCGGCAGCGGCACGCTTGTCCGAGCGATGCTCGCAGACGGCCTGGTCGACGAGCTGCATCTGTTCGTCTTCCCGCTCACCCGCGGGTCCGGTCCGCGGCTCTTCCCCGAGGGCGCCGCGCCCGCCAAGTTCTCGCTCGCGGCCACCGACTCGTACGACAACGGCGTGGTCTACCTGGCCTACCGACCGCAGGCGTGAGGCCACGCGTCCCTGAACTCAACGCCGGCTCTCACGCAGCGCCGGCGCCCGGGGCGTTCGGTCCCGTGGACCCGCGCACCACGAGCTCGGGCTCGAAGAGCATCTCGTCGGTCGAGCTCTCCGCGCCCTCGATGAACGCGGCGAGCATGTCGACGGCCGCTCGTCCCATCGCCTCGATCGGCTGCCGGACGGTGGTGAGCGGCGGGTCGGTGAGGCTCATGAACGTGGAGTCGTCGAACCCCGTCACGGATACGTCGCCCGGCACGGAGCGTCCGGCGCGCCGGCTCGCCCGGACCGCACCGAGCGCGAGCAGGTCGCTCGCGCAGACGATCGCGGTGACTCCGCTCTGCAGCAACCGCGCGGCCCCGGCCTGACCGCTCTCCAGCGAGTAGAGCGCGTGCACGACGCGGCTGTCGGGCAGCGCGATCCCGTGCCGACCCGCGAAGGCGCGCGCACTCTCGAGCTTGCGGCGCGAGGGCACGTGGTCCGGCTTGCCGAGGAGCACGCCGATCTCCCTGTGCCCGAGCGAGAGCAGATGTCCTATCGCCTGCTCTACGGCGACACGGTCATCGCAGGACACGCGGGCGAACGGAAGCTCGTCCATCGAGGCGTTGATGAGGATCGTCGGGAGCCCGCGCTCGGCGATGCGGGCATAGTGCTCGTGCGGCGCGCCTTCCTGGGCATGGTTGCCGCCGGCGAACACGACGCCGGAGACGTGGTGTTGCAGCAGTAGCTCGACGTAGTCGGCCTCCGGGATCCCGCCGGCCGTCTGCGTGCACAGCAGCGGGATGAACCCGCGCTGGACCAGCGCCGCGCCCATGACGTCGGCGAAGGCCGGGAAGATCGGGTTCTGCAACTCCGGTAGGACGAGGCCGACGAGCCGCCCGCGGTCACCGCGCAGCTTCGTCGGCCGCTCGTAGCCGAGCACGTCGAGCGCGGTGAGCACGGCCTGGCGCGTGCCGTCGGAGACCCCGGGCTTGTCGTTGAGCACGCGACTGACCGTCGCCTCACTGACGCCCACCTTCGCCGCCACCTCAGCCAATCGACGCGACACCGTTGGAAGCATACGCGCAAGTCCTGCAAGCAACTTGCAAGAAGCAGGCGAGAAGGGCGCAACAACTCAAGAAATACATGAAAAAATTCACCGGGGAACATCTTGAGGTGATAGTTTCGCGCCGCTCGAACCAGCCCGCGCCGAGGTGATGTGGGCGCTCGGCTGGCTGTGCAGATGCGATGCGGAGGAGGAGAAGGGTGCGCTCGATGGGTTCCGGCAGGACGTTGGCGACCGCTCTCGCGGTTGCTCTCGCGATGTTCGTCGCTGCGTGCGGCGACGACGACGAAAGCGGCGGTGGCGGTGGCGGTGGCGGTGGCGGCAGCAGCGCCGCCAGCACCGGCGCGACGGACGGCGTTGGCAAGGCGCCCACGCTCGCCGAGTCGGAGGACGCGACCGGCGAGGTGACGTACTGCCTCGGCAAGGACACGGCCGGCAACAACACCGCCGTCGTCAAGGAGTTCAACGCGGAGTTCGGAGGCTCCGGGCTGACGGGCAAGCTGCTGGAGTTCCCGGAGTCGGCCGACGAGCAGCGCAACCAGTTCGTCCAGCGCCAGGAGGCCAAATCCGGCGAGTGCGACGTCTTCCGTTCCGATGTGATCTGGACCGCCGAGTTCGCGAGCCAGAAGTGGCTGCTGGACATGAGCGAGTACGTGGACACGCGCAAGGACGAGTTCATCCCGGCGACGCTCGAGACCATCAACTACGAGGGCGCGTACTACGGCGTCCCGCAGGCCACCGACTCGGCCTTCATCTACTACCGCGACGACAAGGTCTCGAGCGTGCCGGAGACCTGGCAGGAGCTCTACACCGAGGCGGAGGCCAACGGCGGCATCGTCTATCAGGGCGCCTCGTACGAGGGGCTGACCTGCGATTACCTGGAGCTCGCCTTCGCGGCGGGCGGCGAGGTGCTCTCCGAGGACGGCAAGGAGTCCGTGATCAACTCGCCTGAGAATCTCAAGGCGCTGGAGTTCATGGTCGACGGCGTCAAGAGCGGCGTCGCGCCCAAGGCCGTGACCACGTACATGGAGGAGGAGTCGCGGCGCTCGTTCGAGTCGGGCGGGCCCGCGTTCATGCGCAACTGGCCCTACGCGTACGCGCTCGGCAACCAGAAGGGCAGCAAGGTCGCCGGCAAGTTCAAGGTCGCGCCGTTCCCGGCGTTCGAGGGCGGCGGAAAGGCCGGCATCCTCGGTGGTCACAACCTCGTCATCTCGGCCTCCTCGAAGAACCCGAAGGGCGCGGTCAAGCTGATCGACTACCTGACCTCCGCCGAGGCCGAGAAGACCTACGCGGCGGAGTACTCGATCGCGCCGGTGCTCGATGCCACCTACGACGATCCGGACGTCCAGAAGGCCCTGCCGTTCTCGGAGGAGCTCCGGCAGGCCGTCACGCAGGCCAAGTCGCGGCCTGTGTCGCCGGTCTATCCGCAGATCTCGCAGGCCATCTACAAGAACGTCAACAAGGCGCTCGCCGGCCAGACGAGCCCCGAGGACGCCCTGAAGGCGGCGGACGACCAGATCAACGAGGCTCTGTCCACCTTCTAGCAGCCCCCGCGCAGCCCGAGCCGGTCCCGGCTCGGGCTGCGCACCCACCTGCCGCATGATCGAGACCGCCCATTTCGAGCGCTTCGAGCGCGTGAGCTCGTTCGAGGTGACCGGGCGCGGGCTGCTGGCGAGGCTGCACGGCGAGCAGCTCCGCATCGACGTGGTGCGCGACGACGTCGTGCGGGTCACCGTCAGCCGGGGCGGGCGGTTCGACGAGTCGCCGACCTTCGCGGTGTGCGCGGACCCGCTCTTCGAGGGGGTCGACTTCGAGGTGGAGCAGCGCGACGGCCTCGTCCGGCTCCGCACCGCGGCGCTGGTGGTCTCGCTCGGCCTGGACCCGTTCCGCGTGGACGTTCACCGCGCCGACGGCAGCCCGGTCGTCGAGACCGCGCAGGACGCCGACGGTCGCTACTGGGCCTACGCCAGGCTGAACGACGCCTTCATCGTGCGCCGGCGCTGCCGCCCCGAGGACGCGATCTACGGCCTCGGAGAGAAGTCCGGGAGCCACAACCGCAAGGGCCGCGACTTCACGCTGTGGAACACCGACGTGCTCGACCCCTACGCGACGGCCGAGTTCACCGCGGGACGACCGGCCGACGATCCGCGCGCGGATCGCACCAGCGCGGAGTTCGACCCGTACTACGTGTCGATCCCGTTCCTCTACCACCACGCCCACCCGGCGGGCGCGGTCGCCGGATCGTTCGTGGACAACGGCTACCGCGGCACCTACGAGCTCTCGCACGCGGACGAGTACCGCATCCACTTCTCCGGCGGGCAGTACACGGAGTACATCTTCGCCGGACCCGGCATGCCGGAGATCCTCTCCGCGTACACCTGGCTGACCGGACGCATGGCGCTGCCCCCGCTGTGGTCGCTCGGATACCACCAGTGCCGCTGGTTCCGCTACACCGAGGAGACGGTCGAGCAGCTCGCGGAACGACACCGCGAGCACGACATCCCGTGCGACGCACTCTGGCTCGACATCGAGCACATGGACGGCTACCGCGTCTTCACCTGGAACGCCGATGCGTTCCCCGACGTCGCCGGCATGCTCGACCGGTTGGCGGAGCGGGGCTTCCGCCTCATCACGATCGTCGATCCCGGCGTGAAGTACGAACCCGGCTACCACGTGTTCGACGAGGCGCTGGCCAGGGACGTCCTGTGCAGGACCGAGGCCGGCGAGATCTACGTCGGCGAGGTCTGGCCCGGCGCAACGGCGTTCCCGGACTTCGTCACGGAGGAAGCCCGTGAGTGGTGGGGCGAGCTGAGCGCCGAGCACGTGCGGTCGGGGCTGGCGGGGATCTGGACCGACATGAACGAGCCGGCCACCGGCAGCATCCCACCGACCTCGATGCGCTTCGGCCGCGGGCGATACTCGCACGAGCGCTACCACAACCAGTACGCGCTGCTGATGGCGATGGGGACCACCGCCGGGTTGCTGCGCGCGATGCCGGAGCGGCGCACGTTCGTCCTCTCGCGGGCCGGCTTCGCCGGCATCCAGCGCTACGCCGCGAACTGGATGGGCGACAACGTGTCGCGCTGGGACCACCTGTGGCTGAGCATCCCGATGGGCATGGGCTTGGGCGTGTCGGGCCAGCCGTTCGTCGGCGCCGACGTCGGCGGGTTCGTCGGCCACTCCGACGCGGAGCTGTTCCTGCGCTGGATGCAGTACGGCGCGCTGACGCCGTTCTGCCGCAACCACTCGGAGATCGGCAACGTCGACCAGTACGCGTGGGCGTGGGGCGACGCGGTCCGAGACCTCGTGCGCGACGCGATCCGCCTGCGGTACCGGCTGCTGCCGTACCTCTACGCGGCGTTCGTCCGCGCGCACGAGACCGGCGCTCCGGTGCAGCGTCCGCTCGTCTTCGACCACCAGTACGACCCGGTGGTGCGCGACATCGACGACGAGTACCTGCTCGGTCCCGACCTGCTCGTCGCTCCGGTGGTGAGCGCCGGCGCGACCGCGCGTCAGGTGTACCTGCCCGCGGGCGGCTGGTACGACTGGCACACCGGGGCGCCGGTCGGCGGCAGCCGGTTCCTTCTCACCGCGACCCCGATGGATCGGATCCCGATCTACGCCAGGGCCGGCGCGGTCATCCCCATGTGGCCGGAGGCGCCGCCCTCGACCGCGGACCACCACCCCTCGGCGATCGAGCTG
>DATHJG010000931.1:0-2582 GCA_035489875.1 Solirubrobacteraceae bacterium
CGAGGCCCACCTGGTTGCTCGCGCCGTCGTCCGGGCCGGTCACCCGGTCCCATCGGGTCGGGGTACCGGCGTGCGCGGTCGCAGGGAGCGCCGCGAGCGCGGCGAGTGTCAGCAGGAGGGAGAACCGGGGAGGCAGAGTCATAGGGTCGCGGAGGCTGCCATCCCGCGCGATCCTCCGCAACTCCTTGAGGGTCAAGAAGTCGCGCCGCTCCGGCGCACGGGGGCCGGGACGGCGCGCCGTCCCGGCCCCCGGACGGCCGTTACCCTCTCGTGCGGACACGTACGAGGAGATCGAGCATGGCCGTGACGTCCCCCATCACGCTGGACCGCCAGCGCCTCCACGAGCTGATCGAGCGCGAGGAGCAGACGCTCAACGATCGCACCGGAGCGTCCGCGGAGATGTTCCGCCGCGCCGACAAGGTGCTGAGCGCCGGCGTCGCCTCCTCCTACCAGCTTCGCGACCCGTGGCCGATCTACCTCGAGCGCGGCGTCGGCCCGAAGGTGTGGGACGTCGACGGCAACGAGATGTGGGACTTCCACAACGGCTTCGGTGCAATGGTCCAGGGTCACGCGCACCCAGCGATCGGGAAGGCGCTCCAGGAGCGCTACCGGCTCGGCACCCACTTCGCGGCGCCGACCGAGGACGCGGTCGTCGTCGCCGAGGAGCTCGCGCGGCGCTGGGACCTGCCCAAGTGGCGCTACACGAACTCCGGCTCGGAGTCGACGATGGACGCGATCCGGATCGCGCGCGCCTACACGGGCCGCGAGACGATCATGAAGATCTTCGGCTCCTACCACGGCCACCACGACGCGGTGATGGTCTCGATCGGCGTCGAGTACGACAAGATCGGCGACCCGGACGACCTCGCCTCGCTCGCCTACGGCGCGGGCATCCCGCAGGCCGTCGTCGACCTCACCGTCGCGGTCCCGTTCAACGACGCCGGCGCGATGGAGCGGCGGATCGAGCGCCTCGATGCCGAGGGCCGCAAGCCCGCCTGCGTGATCATGGAGGCGGCGATGATGAACCTCGGGATCGTGCTCCCGGAGCCGGGCTACCTCGAGGCGGTCCGCGAGATCACGCAGCGCCACGGGATCGTCCTCATCTTCGACGCGGTCAAGACCGGCCTCACGATCGCCGCGGGCGGCGCGACGGAGCGCTGGGGCGTCAAGCCGGACATGGTCACGCTCGCCAAGGCGCTCGGCGGCGGCGTGCCGACCGGCGCGATCGGCGGCTCGGAGGAGGTCTTCGAGGTCGTCGCGGACGGCAGCGTCTACCAGGTCGGCACGTACAACGGCAACCCGCTCGGCATGGCCGCCGTGCGCGCGAACCTGCTCGAGGTCCTCACCCCCGACGCGTATGCACACCTCGATCACCTCAACGACCGCATCCTCGAGGGCTGCACCGGTGTGATCGAGAAGTACGACCTCCCGGGCTACGCGATCGGCGTCGCCGGCAAGGGCTGCGTGACGTTCGCGACGCAGAAGATCGTCGACTACGCGACGTTCAAGGCCAGCCAGGACGAGGACCTCTCCGAGCTCGCGTGGCTGTTCAACATGAACCGCGGCATCTTCATGACGCCCGGCCGCGAGGAGGAGTGGACGCTGTCGGTGACCCACACCGACGAGGCGATCGACGCGTACGTCGCGGTCTTCGACGAGATGGCGGACGAGCTCACGCGCTGACGCCTCCTTGCCGAGACGGCCGCGGGTCCCTAAGGTCGCGGCTTCCAGCAAGGACGGACAGGGAGCAGGGATGGGTCAACAGGAGCTGCGGCGCGCGCTGAGCGGACGAGGCGCGAAGTTCGCGATCCCGACCGTCGCGGCGGTCGGCGCCGGCAGCGCGATCGCGGTGGCGGCCGGCGGACCGGGCGACACGATCAAAGGGTGCTACCGGAGCAACGGCACGCTCCGGATCGCCGACCACTGCCGCAAGGGCGAGAAGGCGATCAGCTGGAACCGCGTGGGACCCGCCGGGCCCGCAGGGGCGACCGGACCCACAGGTGCCAGAGGCGAGGCCGGCGCGACCGGTCCCGCGGGACCCCAGGGCGCGCAGGGCGAGACCGGCGCGACGGGATCCCAGGGACCCATGGGCCCGGCCGGCCCGCAGGGACCGCCCGGCGTGCTGCCGCTGGCGCCTGCCTGCGACGACCTCTCGAGCAGCGCCCCCGCCGCACCCGCGAGCCCTGACGCGAACGTCTACCTCGACATCCCCGGCATCCCCGGCGAGGCCACGGCCAAGGCGCACGAGAACGCGATCGACACGCGCTCGTTCTGCTTCACCGGCGCGCCGGCGACCGGCGCAGGGGCCGGCGCGGAGCGCTTCGGCACGTTCACGATCCAGAAGCGCTACGACCGCTCCTCCCCGCGGCTCCTGGACAGCATGGTCACGGGCAAGGGCCCGTCCTCGGCGACGTTCAGCTTCGAGCGTATGACGGCCAAGGGCGTCATGGAGCAGTTCCTGACCTACAAGTTCACCGATCTGCACGTGACCGGCTATCGGCAGGGCGGCCACGGCGACACGCTGACCGAGGACGTCTCGTTCTCGTGGCAGGAGGTGAACGTCCACTACCAGGGCGCAGCGG
>DATHJG010000932.1:0-6683 GCA_035489875.1 Solirubrobacteraceae bacterium
CGACGGTGATGAACGTGGCGGTCCAGGGCAGCAGCCGCAGGCCGGCGTCGAGCGGACCGTAGCCGAGCGTGGTCTGCAGCAGCTGGGCATAGAAGAACACGGCGCCGAACGCCTCTGTTCGAAAATCGGCGAAGACGGTCGCCGCGTTTCCAGTACAGATCCCGTGAGGCCGCCAGATCCAACGCTGCTCGGTGCAACGCTTGCCTCGTCCATCCAGCGATTTGAGTTCGGTGTGGTGCTGTGGTGCGGCGCGTCGCGGCCGCCTCGGGGTCACGCCCCGCGGAAAAGCTGGCGCGCGACGATCTCGCGCTGCACCTCCGAGGCGCCCTCGTAGATCCGCGTCGCGCGGACCTCGCGGTAGAGGTGCTCGAGCAGGTGGCCCTCCTCGAGGGCGCGGGCGCCGTGGACCTGGATCGCGACGTCGATCGCCCGCTGCGCGGTCTCGGTGGCGAACAGCTTGGCCATCGCGGCGGCCCGGGTGGTCGGCCGGATGCCCTGGTCGTAGGCCGACGCGGCGCTGTGGACGAGCAGGCGCGCGGCCTGGAGGGCGGTGGCGACGTCGGCCAGCTGGTGCGACACGCCCTGGAGCTCGCTGAGCGGGCCTCCGAACGCGGTGCGGGTCGTGACGTGCGCGACGGCCGCGTCGAGCGCGGCCTGCGCCATGCCGACGGCGAACGCGCCGACGCTCGGGCGGAACAGGTCGAGCGTCCGCATCGCGACCTTGAAGCCCTGATCGACCCCGCCGAGCACGTGGCTGCCCGGGACGACCGCGCCGTCGAACTGCAGGCGCCCGATCGGATGCGGCGAGAGCAGCGAGAGCGGCTCGCCGCTCAGGCCCTCGGTCGCGCGCGGGACCGCGAACGCGGTGAGTCCGCGCGCGCTCGTGCGCGCGAACACGGAGTAGACGTCCGCGTCGGGCGCGTTGGAGATGTAGGTCTTCTCGCCGGTCAGGCGGAAGTCGGACCCGTCGGGCTCGGCGCGCAGCGCGATGCCGGCGACGTCGGAGCCCGCGCCCGGCTCGGTGAGCGCGAAGCCGGCGACGGCCTCGCCGCGCGCCACGGGCGGGATCCACTCGCCGACGACCTCCGGGCTGCCGTGGGCGAGGATCGGGTGCGCGCCGAGCCCCTGGACCGCGAACGCCGTCTCGGCCTCGGTGCAATGCCGCGCGAGCCCCTCGCGGATCAGGCACAGCTCCAGCGCCGGCACGTCTCCCGCGCTGCCGAGCACGAGGCCCAGCAGGCCCTGCTCGCCCAGCGCGCGCACGAGCGGGCGGTTGATGCGGCCCGGCGTCCCCTGGTCGGCGAGCGGCAGGAAGACCTCGCGCGCGAGCGTCTCTGCGCGCCGCAGCAGGTCGACGTCATCCGGCGCGAGGTGTGCGTACGTCGCCCCCACTAGAAGGGCCACTAGATCACGGCCGTGGCGACGAGCTCCACGCGCGCGCGCTCGTCGAACAGCGCGGTCACGCCGAGCAGGCCCATCGCGGGGTAGCGGCGCCCGAAGCGCCGCTTCCACACCTCGCCGAGCTCGCGCAGCGACGCCTTGTACTCCGCGACGTCGGTGACGAAGACGAGCATCTGCACGATCTGCTCGGGCTCACCGCCGGCGGCGCGCAGCGCGGCGATCACGTTGCCGGCGGCGACGTCGAACTGCTCGACGAGCGTCGTGCCGCGGATCGCGCCGTCGGGCCCGAGCGCCGTCTGGCCGCCGAGGTGCACGATGCGCCCGCCGGGCGCGCTGACGACCGCGTGCGCGTAGCCCACGGGCGGCGCGAGCTCGGGCGCGGTGACGATCTCGTTGGTCATCGCCCGCTCCACGCGGGCTTGCGGCCCTCGGTCCAGGCGGCGTAGAACTCGCGATGGTCGGCGCTCTTCATGAGCAGCGCCTGGGTCACCGCCTCCAGCTCGATGGCGCTAGCGAGGTCCATGTCGAGCTCGCGCGTGAGCAGCACCTTCGTCGTCGAGTACGCGAGCGCCGGGCCGTCCGCCAGGCGACGTGCGAGCGCTTGTGCCGCGGCGGGAAGCTCGTCGTCGTCGAGCACCCGCGTCGCGAGGCCGATGCGCTCGGCCTGCTCGGCGTCCACCTTGTCGCCGAGCACGAGCAGCTCGGTCGCGCGGCCGAGCCCGACGATCCGCGGCAGCAGGTAGGCCGAGCCCATGTCGGCGCCGGCGAGGCCGACCTTCGTGAAGAGGAACGCGAACGACGCCGACCGCGCGAGCAGGCGGAAGTCGCTCGCGAGCGCGATCACCGACCCGGCGCCGGCGGCGATGCCGTTGACCGCGGCGATCACCGGCAACGGGCACTCGCGGAGGGCCTTGACCACCGCACCGGTCATGCGCGTGAACTCGAGCAGCTCCGCGGCTTCCATGCGCTGCAGCGCGCCGATGATCTCCTCGACGTCGCCGCCCGAGCAGAAGCCGCGTCCCGTGCCGGTGAGGACGAGCACGCGCGCGTCGCCGCGATGCGGCAGCTCGGCGAGCAGGTCGCGCAGGTCCGCGTAGGCGTCGAACGTCAGCGCGTTGAGCTTGTCGGGGCGGTTGAGCGTGACCGTGGCGACGCCGTCCTGGACGGCGAAGTCGAAGTGCCGCCAGGTCTGGGTGAAGCCGGGCGAGGCCCGGAACGGGGTCATGCCTGGATCCCTCCTCCGTCGAGGATGAGCGTCTGTCCGTTGATCGCGCCCGCCTCGGGAGCGGCCAGGAAGGCGACCGCGAACGCGACCTCGTCCGGCTCGAGCAGCCGCCCGAGCGGCGAGGCGGCGGCGAGCGCGGCCTCCGCCTCGGCCTCGCTGCGGCCGGTCGTCTCGGCGATCCGGCGCACGGACGCGCGCGTCATGTCCGTGCGCACGAACGCCGGGCACACGCAGTTGGCGGTCACGCCCGTGCCGGCGACCTCGGCCGCGACCGCGCGCGTGAGCCCGACGGCCGCGTGCTTGGAGGCCGTGTAGGCCGCCGTGTACTTCGCGCCGCTCACGCCGGCCGTCGACGCGACGGTGACGATGCGCCCGCGGCCGCGCTCGAGCATTCCCGGCATGGCGGCGCGCGTGCAGAGGAAGGCGCCGGTGGCGTTGACGGCGAGCTGCGCCTGCCAGTCGGCGAGCGTCGTGCGCGCGAGCGGCGCGCTGCCGGCGACTCCCGCGTTGTTGACGAGCACGTCGACCGCCCCGACGCGCTCGAAGAGCGCGCCGACGGCGGCCTCGTCGCTCACGTCGCACTCCGCGCGGCCGACCGCGACGACGTCGTCGCCGGCCGCCGCGAAGCGCGCGACGATGGCGGCGCCGATCCCGCGCGTGCCGCCCGTCACCACCACGCGCCGGCTCACGCGACCACCTCGCGCAGCGCGCGCCGGTCGATCTTCCCCGCGCCCGTCCGCGGCAGCTCGTCGAGGAAGCGCACGTCGCGCGGGTACTTGTGCGGCGAGAGCGTCGCCTTGACGTGCGACTGCAGCGCCGCCGCGTCGGCCGGCGCGCCCACGCGCAGGACGACGAACGCGCGCGGCTTCTGGAGGCCGTCCTCCTCATAGCCGACGACCGCGCACTCGGCCACGTCCGGGTGTCCGGCCAGGCAGCGCTCGATCTCCTGCGGCGCGACCCAGATGCCGCCGACCTTGAGCAGGTCGTCGGCGCGGCCGCGGTAGCGGAAGTACCCGTCCGCGTCGCGGGCGAACAGGTCGCCGCTCATGACCACGTCTCCGGCGTACGTCTCCAGCGACGTCTCGCGCGCGTTCCAGTACATGAGGGCGGTCGTGTCTCCCTGCACCCACAACCGCCCGGTCTCGCCGTCCGCCAGCTCGCGTCCCTCCTCGTCGACGACGCGCGCGCCGTAGCCGGGCACCGCCTGGCCGAGCGTTCCCGGGCGGGCCGCCCCGGGGCGATTGGAGATGTAGATGTGGTACGCCTCGGAGGAGCCGATGCCGTCGAGCACCTCGACGCCGAACGTGTCGAGCCAGCGGCGGTGCAGCTCCTCCGGCAGGGCCTCGCCCGCCGACGTGCACAGGCGCAGGCAGGAGAGGTCGCGCTCCCTGTTACTCGAGGCCGGACGCCGAGGCTCCTCATCAGAACGCGGGTCTGGATGACCCGCGGAGGTGACCTCCAGCATTGCCCGCATCATCGTCGGCACGTTGACGAGGATGCTCGGCCGGTGCCGCGCGACGAGCTCGAAGATGCGCTCGGCCGTCGAGCGCTCCGGGAAGACGACGCCGGCGGCGCCGACGCCGAACGGGTACAGCGCGGCGAGGTCGCGCGCGTACCCGAAGAAGAGCTTCGGGACCGGCAGCACGACGTCGTCCTCGTGCATCCCGAGCACGCCCCGCGCGTAGTGCTCGAAGCTGCGCAGTGGCGTCTCCATCCGGTGCACGCACGCCTTCGGTGTGCCGGTCGAGCCGGTCGTGAACTTCCAGATCGCGATGTCGTCGGGCGTCGTGGGCGCCGGGTCGAGCGCGTCGGGCGCGCGGGCGACGAGCGTGTCGAAGCTCGCCTCCCCGTCGCCGAGCTGCTCGTCCGGCACCCCGACGACGAGCACCGTGCGCAGCCACGGGCTCGTTCCGCGCGCCTCGCGGACGCGCTCGAGCGTCGTGCCGTCGGCGACGACGACCCCGGCGCGCGTGTACTCGAGGTAGTACGGAAGGTCCTTCGCCGGCAGGAACGTGTAGACCTCGGCCGTGACCGCGCCGATCTTCTGCGCCGCGTACCAGGTCGCCACGAACTCGACGCCGTCGCCCAGCGCGAGCAGGACGCGCTCCTCCTGGCGCACGCCGAGGTCGCGCAGGACATGGCCGGCGCGGTTGACCAGCCCGGCGAGCTCGGCGTAGGTGACGGCGCGCTCGCCGCAGTGCAGCGCGACGCGGCCGCCGCGGCCCTCCTCGAGGTGGCGGTCGACGAACCAGCTCGCGAGGTTGAAGCGCTCCACCTACGTCCCCTCGCGGACCAGCTCGACGAGCAGGTCGGTGAGCGTCTCGAACGTGGTGCGGCCCTCGTCGGCGGTCGCCTCCGCGGGCGCTCCGCAGTACGCGTCGTCCATCCCCATCGCGCGGAAGTCGGTGCGCCCGGCGGCGATCGCCGCGGGCATGTCGACCTCGACCGGGGGCAGCCGGGCCATCGCGTCGCCGTCGACGAGCTGCGGCGCGGCGGCGAGCACGAGCGAGGTCTCGTAGCGCCCGGCGTGGCAGGACCCGCGCCGGAACTCGTCGGTCAGCCGCTCCGCGTTGCGGCGGCGCACGAGGTCGAGGTAGAGCGCGCCCGCCTCCTGCGCCGCGGCGCGCAGCGTCGCCACCTGTTCGGGCTCGAGATGGTTGTTGACGATCACGAGGCGCCGGAAGCCCTGCGCGTCGAGCGACGCGGCGACGTCGAGCACGATCGCGCGCAGGGTCGCCTCCGAGATGCCGACGGCGCCGGCGAACGCCGCGCCGTAGCGGGTGACCCCGAACGGCAGGGGCGGGAGCACGACCGCGTCGTCGAGCCGCTCGGCGGCGCGCTCGCACATGCCGACCGAGATCAGCGTGTCCGTGCCGAGCGGCGCGTGCGGGCCATGCGGCTCGATCGCGCCCATCGGCCACAACGCGACCGGCCGGCGCTCGCGCAGCTCCTCCAGGCGGGCGGAGGTGATGTCGGCGAGGCGGATCACGCGAGCGCCACCGCCCGGTCCGGCTCGGGCGTCGCGAGCAGCTGGCGCTCGAGGTCGCTGTCGGGCACGTCGAGCAGGCACAGGTCGGCGCGGCCGGCGGCGAGGATCGTGTTCGCCTCGTCGGGCGTGGTGAGGTAGCCGCCGACGAGCGTCGGCACGCGCGCCTCTGCGCGCACGCGGTCGGAGAGCGCCGTGAGGAAGCCGCGGCGGTAGTCGGTCCGGGCGGCCTCGGGCACCGTCTGCCCGGCCACGACGTGGACGAGCCCGCAGCCGTGCTCGGCCAGCGCGCGCGCGATCGCGATCCCCTCGCGGAGCTGGAGCCCGCGCCGCGTGCCGTCCATGACTCCCAGCCGAACCGCGAGCAGGCGATCCTCGGGCCAGGCGTCGCGCACGGCGTCGAGGACCTCGAGCGGGAAGCGCAGCCGGTCGGTCCCGTAGGCGTCGTCGCGCCGGTTCGACGCGGGCGACAGGAACGACGCGAGCAGGTACCCGTGCCCCATGTCGAGCTCGAGCATGTCGAATCCCAGGTGCGCCGCACAGCGCGCCGCCGCGGCGAAGGCGTCGCGGGCCGCCGCCATGTCGCCGGCGTCCATCGCGCGCGGCGTCGGCATCCGGGGCGCGTAGGGGATGGGGGAGGGCGCCTGCAGCGGCCAGCCGCCGTTGCGCAGCGGAAGGTCGGCGCCGTGGAGCCGCGGACGCGTCGAGCCGCGGCGCCCCGCATGGGTGAGCAGGGCACCCGCGCGCGCGCCGGCGGCGTGGACGTCGCGGACGGCCGCGCCCCAGTCGCCGAAGATCGTGGGTGTGTCCGGCGAGATGCGCCCCTCGGGGGTCACGGCGATAGGCCCGGCGAGCACGAGCCCGGCGCCGCTGCGCGCGAGCTCGGGCATGCGCTCCGGCTCGGCGGCGGCACGCACGACGCGGTTGCGCAGCCCCCGCCACGGCGCGAACATCGGCGCCGGGGCGACCGCGCCCGGGCGCAGCTCCCCGCCCGCGTGGAACCACGCATCGAGCACGCGCACGAACTGGGGATCGCGCTGCGCGAGGTTGGCGTGCGTGACGCGGCCGCTG
>DATHJG010000933.1:0-4696 GCA_035489875.1 Solirubrobacteraceae bacterium
CCCAGGAAGCGCGACCGGCTCCGGCAGCAGATCGTCGAGCGGATCAAGGCGGAGACCGACGTGCACGCCGACGACATCCTGTTCCCCGACCTCACGGTGCAGTAGCGATGAGCGAGACAGAGATCCAGATCGAGACCGCGATCGAAGCCGAGCCCGAGGCGGTCGACTACGTGCCGTTCGAGGCCACGGTCGCGGGCGACGAGTCCGTCCCGGCCGACGTGGCGGGCGACCTCGAGCGGCTGCGCGAGGTGCCGGTCGAGCTCGCCGTCGAGATCGGCCGGACGCGCATGACGATCGGCGAGACGCTCGCGCTCGGCCCCGGATCGATCATCACGCTCGACCGGCTCGCGGGCGAGCCCGTCGACCTGCTGGTCAACGGCAAGCCGATCGCCCGCGGCGAGGTCGTGGTAATCGACGAGGAGTTCGGCCTGCGCATCACCGACGTCGTCACCGGCGTCAGCCGGTCGACACGTCGTTGAGGCAGCGGAATCGGTCCCTCGGGACAGCGGTCGGCGGGCACGGGCGGCGGCAGCATCGACCGCATCACCGACGGGGACGCGCTGAGCATGATCGACAATGAGTACTACTCGGAGGACGTCCACGGCCCGCACGAGTACTTCGAGCTGGGCGACTTCACCTTGGAGATGGGCGAGACGCTCCCGGGTGCGCGGCTGGCCTACAAGACGCAGGGGACGCTGAACGAGGCCAAGGACAACGCGATCCTGTTCCCGCACATGTACTCGGGGACGCCGAAGGCGATGGAGATCTTCGTCGGCGAAGGTCGGCCGCTGGATCCGAGCAGGTACTTCATCGTCTTTCCCGGTCAGTTCGGCAACGGGTTCTCGTCGTCACCGAGCAACACCCCTGCGCCGCTGGACAGGGGCGCGTTCCCGAAGGTCATGATCGGCGATGACGTTCGTGCGCAGCACCGACTGGTGACCGAGAAGTTCGGAGTCAGCGAACTGCAGCTCGTGCTCGGCTGGTCGATGGGGGCCGAGCAGACCTACGAATGGGCGGTCCGGTACCCCGACATGGTCGCGCGCGCGGCACCGTTCGCGGGAACGGCAAGGACGACGCCGCACGACGCCATCTTCGTCCGCCTGCACGAGGACGTGATCAGGTCCGACCCGGCGTGGAACGGGGGTTTCTACGACGAGCCACATGCCGTGCACGTGGGTCTGCGGCGGCACGCCCAGGTGTGGTCGGTCATGGGCGTGACGCAGGAGTTCTACCGGCGCGAGGCGTGGCGGGATGCCGGGTTCTCGTCGCTGGAGGACTTCAATCGGCGATTCTGGGACGGCTGGTTCCTGCCGATGGACCCGAACAACCTGCTGACCATGGCCTGGAAGTGGCGTCACGGCGACGTCAGCCGCCACACCGGCGGGGACCTGGCGGCGGCGCTGGGGCGGATCAGGGCCAAGACGTTCGTGATGCCGTTCGCGGGCGACATGTTCTTCCCTCCGGCCGACTGCGCCGCGGAGCAGGAGCTGATCGCCGACAGCGAGCTGCGCGTCATCGAGAGCCTGTGGGGCCACTTCACGATGTTCTGCATGACCGAGCAGGACAGGCAGGCGATCGACGACAACCTCCGCGATCTGCTCGCGGTTCGCGTGCAGGCGCCCTCGGCGGCGTCCGTCTGACGGAGCCTGTCCGCCGTTCCGCGGCCACGACGAACCCGAGCATATGTCCGCGAGCTACTGTGCCGCGACCGCGCCGAGCGGATCGGTCCGCGCCGCGCGACGCGCCGGCCGCACCGCGGCGAGGACGCCGGCGGCCGTGCCGACCACGAGCACGATCGCGAGCGTGCTGAGCGGCGCGGAGAACGTGCCCAGCGTGTCCTGCTCCGCACCGACCGCCTCGACGAGCGCCCAGCCGAACCCGACCCCGAGCGCGACGCCGGTGATCGTTCCGAGCGCGGCCACGAGCACCGACTCGAGCCGCACCATCCTGCGTAGCTGGCGCCGGGTCTGGCCGACGATCCGCAACAGCCCGAGCTCGCGCCCGCGCTCGTGGATCGAGAGCGAGAGCGTGTTCGCGATCCCGAGCAGGGCGATCACGATCGCCAGCGCGAGCAGCACGTACACGACGCCGAGCAGGGCGTTGACCTGCCGCGTCTGCGCATCGACGTAGCCGGCGCGGTCCTCGACGTCCGGCGCGCCGTAGGGCTGCGTCGTCCGCTCCACGGCGGTCTTCGTGGCGCCGACGTCCGCTCCGCCGGCCAGCGCGATCAGGACGCGCTGGTCGAGCGGCTGATCGGCGTGCGGCAGCCACGCCGCGCGGGGCACGAGGTAGTCGCCGAGCGCCGCGCCCTCGTCGTGGATCGCGCCGACCGTGAAGCGCACGTTCGCGCCGTCGACGAAGCGAACCTCCACGGGATCGCCGAGCGCGAGCCCGCGGTCCGCGGCCTCCGACTCCGAGAGCGCGATCTGCCGCTGATCGAGCGCGTCCAGTGGGGCGCCCTCGCTCGCTCGCACGCGCAGCACGCGCGCGAGCGCCGCCGGCTCGGCGATCGTCAGCTGCTTGCTGGAGCCCTGGACCAGCGCCTGGTCGCCGGCGACGCCGACCGCGCTGCCCACGCCGGGCACCGCCGCGATGTCCTGCGCCATGCGCGGCGAGAAGCCGGAGCCGCCGAAGCCGCCGGCGTCGACCGCCAGGTCGCCCGCGAACGTCCGCGACACGCTGTCGTCGATCGACGCCTTCATCGAGCCCGTGAAGACCGAGATCAGGGCGACGACCGCGACGCCGACCGTCAGCGCCGTCGCCGCGGCCGCCGTGCGGCGCGGGTTGCGTGCGGCGTTGCCACGCGCGAGCCGACCGGTCACGCCGCGCAACGGCGCGCCCAGCAGCCGCGTCGCGGGCACCACGAGCACCGGCCCGAGCACGATCACGCCGATCAGCGCGAGCAGGGCACCGAACGCCGCCGGAGCGGCCGTCCCGCCCAACGCGCCGCTGAGCAGCCCCGCCACGCCGAGCGCGAACAGCACGCCCCCCGCGACGATGCGCCGGCGCGAGCCTGCCGTGGCGTCGTGCGCTGCCTCGCGCAGCGCCTCCAGCGGCGCGACGCGCGACGCGTGCAGCGCCGGCAGCGTGGCCGCCAGCAGCGTGACCACGATCCCGACCGGGATCGACACCGCGACCGTCTGCGCTTCGAGCACGAGTCCGCGCGCCGGCAGGTCGAAGCCGAGCCCCGCGAACGCCTCGCGCAGCAGTACGGCGAGCCCGACGCCGCCGGCGACACCGGCGATCGACGCGATCACGCCGACCGCCAGCGCTTCCAGCGCGACCATCTTCAGGATCTGCCCGCGCCCGGCGCCGACCGCACGCAGCAGCGCCCACTCGCGCGTGCGCTGCGCGACCAGGATCGAGAACGTGTTGGAGATGGTGAGCGCGCCGACGAGCAGCGCGATCACGGCGAACACCGTGAGCAAGATGCTGAAGGCGTCGAGGAAGCCTGCGCTGACGGCGTCCTGGCGCTCGCTCGTCAGCCGCGCGCCGGCCAGCGCCTCGACGCCGCCCGGCAGCGTCGGGCGGATGCGTGCGACCAACTGCTCCTGCGACACGCCGGAGACGGCACGGACGACGACGTTGGAGATCGTGTCGGGCCGCGTCGCGATGGAGCGCTCGGCTCCGGCCAGCGTGAAGCTGACGTACGAGCTGCCGCCGAAGCTGTCCTCGCCCGCGAAGCGCGCGATTCCGGAGATCCGCACGCGGACCGGCTGCGGGGTGAGCACGGTGGTGCGGTCGCCGACGCGCAGGCCGGCGTCGGTCGCCGAGGCGCGATCGATCACGACCTCGTCGAGCGCGCGCGGGGCGCGGCCCTCCGCAAGCCGCCAGGGGTTCAGGACCGCGTCGCCGGTCCAGCTGCCGGCGCGCGGCGGCCCGTTGGTCTCGATCGCGTCGCCGTTGTGGTCGAGGATCTGGCCGAAGCCCTCGATCACGGGCTCGGCGGCCGCGACGCCGTCGACGGTCCGCACGCGCTCGACGATCGAGCGTGGGATCGGGCCGCGCCGTGCGTCGGCGTCGTCGGACACCTCGGTCGCGTTGCGCACGATCACGTCGGTGCCGGCCGTCGCGTCGACGAAGAAGCCGTCGATGCTCGAGCGCAGCGTGTCCGACAGCACCGAGGTGCCGGACAGGAAGGCGACGCCGAGGAACACGGCGAGCAAGGTCCCGAACAGCCGGCGTCGATGCGCCCGCAGGTTCCTGAGTGCGAACTTACGCATGGTCGACCGCCTCGCCCTGCAGGCGCCCGAGCGCGCCGAGCACGCGCTCCTGCGTCGGCTGCTCGAGCCGCTCGACGATCCGGCCGTCGACCAGGAACAGCGCGCTGTCGGCATAACTGGCGGCGACCGGATCGTGCGTGACCATCACGATCGACTGACCCAGCTCGTCGACGGCGCGGCGCAGGAACGTGAGCACCTCCGCCTCGGCGTGCGTGTCGAGGTTCCCGGTCGGCTCGTCGGCGAAGACGATCTCCGGCCGGGTCGCGAGCGCGCGCGCCACCGCGACACGCTGCTGCTGGCCGCCCGACAGCTCGGTCGGACGGTGCCCGAGCCGGTCGCCGAGCGCGACCGCGCCGATCACGCCGTCGATCCACTGCTGGTCGCCGGCGCGGCCGGCGAGCGCGAGCGGCAGCTCGATGTTCTCGGCCACGGTCAGCGTCGGCAGCAGGTTGAAGGCCTGGAAGACGAAGCCG
>DATHJG010000934.1:0-2622 GCA_035489875.1 Solirubrobacteraceae bacterium
CGCGTCGTGGTGGCTAGTCGTGGCAGCGTGGGCCGGGACGCGCGGGCTGCGCGCCGCGCGTGCGGCGCACGCGGTTGCCCGCCGCCGTCACGCGCGGGAGACCCCCGGCGTTGTACACGCCGGCGCCGCCGGTGGTCGTGATCGTGTTGCGCAGGATGCGGAAGCGCTCCTGCGTCTGGCCGGCCGCTCCATCGCCGCCGATGAGGACGCCGTAGCGCACTCCGGCGATGGTGTTGCCGCAGATCGTCGTCGTGCCCGCCACGGGATCGTCACCCCAGTACCCGATCCCGTCGCCCCCGTCCCGGACGACGTTGTCCTCGATCACGGCATCGCGGAAGCGCGTCGAGATGCCCTGCGCCTGGAAGCCGGTGATGCGGTTGCCCACGATCCGCGCCCGGGCGCTCTTGGAGTAGATGCCGTGCTTGTCGTAGGGGATGCCGCGATCGAGGCCCGTGCGGGTGATCTCGTTCGCGGCGATCGTGAAGCTCGAGCCCTGGGCGATGATGCCGGAGTCGCCGGTGCGAACTATGCGGTTGTGTGCGATCCGCCACGCCCGGTCGGCGGGATTCGCGGAGTTGACGGCCACGTCGACGTCGGAGATGAGATTGCGCACGACCGTGATGTGCCGTGCGCCCGAGCCGCGACCCGAGGCGATGGCCTGGTCTGTGCCGTGGAACCGCAGTCTCGCGACACTGATCCAGGAGACCGAGGCCAGCCACGCGCCGCGGGCGAGGGTCGCGGCGCTCCCGCCATAGCTCCGATACGCGATCGGAGCGCCCCGGGCCCCGGAGCGCCGGGGGGTCAGCTGGTCGTCTGCGAAGGTGCGTCCGGCCCGGAACGCGACAACGTCGCCCGGGCGCAGGGAGGCCCGATTGACCCGGTGCACCGTGCGCCACGCGTGCGCCGGCGAGCGCCCCGAGGCCCCATCGCGTCCCGAGGGATCGACGTAGAAGCGCTTCGCCGCTGCTGGAGCCGGGCCGAGGCCGAGGGCGAGCACCCCAACGAGAAGCGTGCTCAGCAGGGCTCCGCGGGGTGGCACAGGCATGCCGGGACGACGGTAGCCCATGCCTGGCCAACGCGACGTCGTGCGGTCATAATCACATCCAGGTGGCTCGCGCACCCGTCCTTCCCCCGGCGGTCGACCCGGCGACGTCTTCCTACGAGCGCCGCTTCGCGCAGATGCTCGGCGAGGGCGTCACCACCGCGGCGTTCTGGAAGGGGCGCGTCGCGCTCTACGCGATCCTGCGCGCCGTCGGGGTCGGGCCTGGCGACGAGGTCGTCGTGCCCGGCTTCACGTGCGTGGTCGTGCCCAACGCGGTGCGGCTGGCCGGCGCCACGCCGGTGTACGCCGACATCGAGCGCGACGGGTTCAACGTCGACCCGGCGCAGGTGGCCGAGGCGTTGACGCCGCGGACCCGGGCGCTGCTCGTCCAGCACAGCTTCGGGATACCCGCGGCCGTCCAGGAGCTCGTCGACCTGGCGGCCCAGCGCGGAGTGCTCGTCGTCGAGGACTGCGCGCACACGCTGGGCGGCGCCCATGCGGGCCGGACCCTCGGCACCGCGGGCGACGCCGCGTTCTTCAGCTTCCAGTGGTCCAAGCCGTACACGACCGGCCTCGGCGGGATGGCCGTGACCCGCGACGCCGCGATCGGCGAGCGGCTGCGGGCTGTTCACCGCGAGACCGTCGTGCCGCCGGCCGCCGTGCGCCTCCGGCTCCTCGCCCAGTACGCGGTATACCGACGGCTGTTCACTCCGCGACGGGCGTGGTCGGCCCAGGCCATCCTGCGGACGGTCTCGCGGCTAGGGCTGTTCGTCGGCTCGTCGAGCGACGCCGAGCTCCAGGGCGAGATGCCGACCGATCACGGATGGCGCATGGGTCGCTTCCAGGAAGCGCAGGGCGAGCAGCTCCTGCGCACCGTCGCCGACCGCAACGCGCACGCCGATGCGGTCGCGGACCGCTACGACGCTCATCTCGCGCGCTCCGGCTGGGGGCCCGCCCCCCGCACGCCCGGGGCAAGCCTCCTGCGCTACCCGGTGGCGGTGGCGAACAAGGAGCCCCTGCTGGCCGCCGCACGCGGCGCCCGGGTCGAGCTCGGGTCCTGGTTCGAGACGCCGCTGCACCCGGTCCCGCTCGAGGAGCACGAGCGCTTCGGCTACATGGCCGGCCACTGCCCGAACGCCGAGCGCGCCGCCCGGCAGATCGTCAACCTCCCGCTTCACCGGCGCGTGACGGCGGCCGAGGCCGACCGCATCGCGAGCTTCGTCCTGGCCCACGCCGAGCGGGCCGCGAGGTGAGCGCCACGCCGGCTTCGCCGCCGAGGCCGACCGCGGCCGCGCCACGGTTGCTCATGGTGACGACGGTCTACAACATGATCCGCGACTTCCTGCTGCCGTACGCGGCTCACTACCGGGGCCGTGGATGGCTCGTCGATGCGCTCGCACAGCCCGACGACACCTATGCCCAATGTACGCCCGCCTTCGATCGGGCCTGGGAGATCGACTGGTCGAGGCACCCATCGGAGCTGCGCGATCTCTCCGGGAAGCTGCGGGCGCTGCGGACGATCGTCGAGCGGGAACGCTACGACCTCGTCCACGTCCACACCCCGATCGCCGGGCTCGTGA
>DATHJG010000935.1:0-2270 GCA_035489875.1 Solirubrobacteraceae bacterium
TGACGATCATGCCGAGGTCCATCATCCGCTCGATCACGTGTCGCCCGAGGTCGGTCAGCCCCCGGGTGTTGCAATGCGGGGCCGGGGGGTACGTCGGCGTGGTGCCGGGCGGCACGCCGGTCGCGCCGAGGACCGACTCGAGCAGCGCGCTCGACTGCGGTTCGGCCGTGAAGATCGTGTTGTCCGCGAACGGGCCGGTGCACGTCCGCGCGCTCCAGAAGGAGCCGGCGCTCTTCCGGTTGCCGCCGTTGATGATCACGCCGGTCGGCCCGCCGTCGAAGCGGACGCCCGTCAGCGGGTTGTCGAACTTGTTGAGCAGGAGCATCGAGCGGACGCCGAGCCGGTGCATCTCGTCGAGCTGCCGGTCGATCTGCGCCCGGTCGCAGGTCGGGTGGTCCCACCCGGCGCACCCGAACGGCTCGGACACCTCGATCTCCAGCACGACGGCCATCCGGCCCTCGTTGATGACCCGGCGCGCCTCGTAGGGGTCGGTCACGATCTGGAAGAAGCCCCTCCCGGGCCCGCCGGCCTGCGCGTCGACGTAGTCCTGCAGCTCGTGCAGGGCCCGGAAGCCGCGGCGCACCGTGGCCATCTCGTCGCAGTCGGTCTGGCGGTTGGCCTGCAGCTCGCAGAGGACGCGGTTCTCGTTCACGCTCATGACCATCAGGCGCAGGCCGCCCAGCCAGGCGCGCTGGATCCAGCGCCAGTAGGTCCCCTCGTAGGTCAGGTTGCTGGCCTTCCACTCCGTGAGCGCGGGGTAGCCGCGCGTGTCGTGCGGTTGGGCCGGATTGCCGTAGTTGAGGAAGTTCTGGAACGGGGCTGCGACGCCGCCGGGCCCTTCGATCGACGAGCAATCCGGCAGCGCGTAGGCGATCCCGTACGGATGCCAGGGCCGGCCGCAGTGAAAGCGGCCCCCGAGGTACTCGTACGTCATCCAGTGCATGTGGCCCTCGACGAGCCCGCCGACGCGCCCGTAGTCCAGGTCGGCCTTCGCGGGCATGCCGGTGGCGTCCAGCTCGGCCTCCGGGTAGACGGCGCACCCGTCCGCCGGGACGAAATGCAGGTGCGCCGCATCGCCGGCGGTCGCCGGATCGGCGAGCGCTCCGGCGCCGTCGCCACCAGCGGCGAGGACCCGCCCGCCGGCTGACTCGGGCGAGAGCGTGAACGCGCCGCCGCCGGCCTCGGCGACTCGCCAGTCCGCAGCCGGGCTGGGCGCGTCCGCCGGCCTCACGCCGCCGTCGTCCCGCGCAGCGAAGAACCGGCGGTCGGGCCGGTAGAGCAGGTATCGCCCGAGCGCCGTCGCCTGCATCCGCACGCGATCGGCGCCGCCCACCGCCCGCCCGTCCGGTCCCGCGAGCGTGTAGCACCCGTTGGCCAGCGAGTAGCGCGTGGGCGGCTCGGCCGCCCACGCCGAGCCCGGTATCCCTGCCAGCGCAACCGCGGCGACCAAGGTCCGCCACAGACGAAGTCTGCCCCCCGGCGTCCTCATAGACTGGCGACCGTACCGCGCGACGCGACGCGATGCTCCAGTTGCGGGTTCAACGTCGGGACGGGCCGAGGTGTACGCGTTCTCGAAGGGGCTCACGGAATTTCTCGAGGCTCGTGTCGATTTCCGTCGGGCTTGCTCGACGCTTGACACAGAAGGCCGAAAATCAACCCCCTACCGAGGAGGAACGGCGAGATGCGAGTCATGGTGCTGATCAAGGCGAACGAGCAGTCCGAGCACGGCGAGATGCCGAGCGAGAAGCTGCTCACCGAGATGACGGCGTTCAACGAGGAGCTGGTGAAGGCGGGCGTCATGCTCGCCGGCGACGGCCTGCACCCGTCCGCGAAGGGCGTCCGGGTGGCGTTCAAGGGCAGCGAGCGCAAGGTCATCGACGGCCCGTTCGCCGAGACCAAGGAGCTGCTGGCCGGCTACTGGATCTTGCAGGTCAAGTCGCTCGACGAGGCGGTCGAGTGGGTCAAGCGCATCCCGGCGGGCGACGACGACGACGCCGAGTCGATCGTCGAGATCCGCCCGGTGTTCGAGACCGAGGACTTCGGCGACGAGCTCACGCCGGAGCTGCGCGAGCGGGAGGCCGCCCTCCGCGCCCAGACCGAAGCCGCGCAGTAGGTGCCAGCCGACGTCAAGCGCACGATCGATGCCGTCTGGCGGATCGAGTCCGCCCGGCTCATCGCGGGCCTCGCCCGCTTCGTGCGCGACGTCGGCCTCGCCGAGGACCTCGCGCAGGAGGCGCTCGTGGCGGCACTGGAGCAGTGGCCGGAGGCGG
>DATHJG010000936.1:0-8775 GCA_035489875.1 Solirubrobacteraceae bacterium
CACCGATGCGCAGCTGGACAGCTACGTCGAGGCGAACGGCCTCGACCGCTCGCTGCCCGAGCGGTACGTCTCGTGGCTCGGCGGCTTCGTCGCCGGCGACTGGGGCGTGTCTCCGGTGACGTCCCGGTCGGTCGCCGAGGACGTGATCCCACGCTTCCGCAACACGCTCCTGCTCGCGCTCGTGTCGTTGGCGATCTCGCTCCCCGTGGCTGCCGGGCTGGGCTTGGCGATGGCCAAGCGACAGGGTCGCTGGCCGGACACCCTGCTCCTGATCGCCACGGTGGTGGTCGCCGCCATGCCGGAGTTCGTCGTCGGCATCGGGCTCATCTCGGTCCTGGCGGTCTCGCTCGGCTGGCTGCCCGTCGACTCGACGGGCCTGGCGTTCGGCGATGCGAGCGATCAGATCCTCGCCTACGTCCTGCCGGCGCTGACGCTTGCGGCCGGCGTCGTGCCGTACGTGGCCCGGCTCGCGCGCGCGTCTGCCTCTGAAACGCTGGCGGCGCCCTACTCGCGTGCGGCGGTGCTGCGCGGGCTGAGCCCTCGCCGGGTCGTCTGGAACTACGGCATGCGCAACTCGGCCGGGCCGCTCGTCAACGCCGTCGCGATCAACCTCGTCTACCTGCTCAGCGGCGTGATCGTGGTCGAGAACGTCTTCGCCTTCCCGGGGATCGGACAGACGCTGATCACCGCGATCGGCCAGTCGGACACGAGCTCCGTGCTGGCCATCACGATGCTGCTGGGCGCCATGTGCATCGTGCTGAGCCTGATCGCGGACCTCGTCGTGATCGCGTTCAACCCGCGGCTCAAGGCCGCCGCATGAGCTCCGCGACCGCGGACGTCTTCGCCGTGGATGCCCCGCCGGCCGCGGCGCCGCCGCCGTCGGTGTTGCGCTCGCTCCTGCGCACCTGGGAGGGACGGTTCGGCGTCGGCCTCGGCTGCGCGATGCTGCTCGCGATCTTCGCGGGACCGCTCGTGGCGCCGTTCGATCCGACGCAGTTGAGCGTCGGGCCGCCGACGCAGGGCCCGAGCGCCGACCACCTGCTCGGCACCGACAACCTCGGGCGCGACGTGCTCAGCCGCTTCCTCCACGGTGGGAGGCTCGTGCTCCTGATCCCGCTCGCCTCGGTCGCGATCGCCGTGGTCCTCGGTGCCATACCTGGCGTGTTCGCGGCCTACCGGGGGGGACGCGTCGACAGTGTCGTGACCCGCTCGTTCGATCTCCTTCTCACGCTTCCCCCGCTGCTCGTGGTCCTCGTCGTGATCGGCGCGGCAGGGAGCTCGAGCCTCGTCCTGGCGGCGATCGTGGGCGTCGTGTACGCCCCCCGGGTGGGCCGGATCGCCCGCGGCACGACGCAGTCGGTCGTCACGGCCGACTACGTGCTCGCGGCGCAGGCGCGCGGGGAGAGCACGAGCGCCATCCTCTTCCGCGAGATCGCGCCGAACATCGCCGGCCCGTTGATCGCCGATCTGGCCCTCCGGCTGACGTACGCCGTCATCTTCGTGGCCACGCTGAACTTCCTGGGGCTCGGCGCTCAGCCGCCGTCGTCGGACTGGGGGCTCACCGTGGCGACCGCGCGCGGGTACCTCCCGGTGCAGCCGTGGGCGACCTTGGTCCCCGCGGCGGGCATCGCCGCGCTGTCAGTGGCCTTCAACCTCGTCGCGGACGCCCTGACACGGCACGTGTCGCGCGAGACGCCCGCGCAGGCGATCCTGTGACGGGCACGGCGGCGCTGGCGGTTCGTCAGCTCAGCGTGGCGTACCGCAGGGCGGACGGCTTGCTCGACACGGTGGTCTCCGGCGTCGACCTGGACCTCCAGCCCGGCCGGATCACGGGCCTTGCGGGAGAGTCCGGATGCGGGAAGAGCACCACCGCCCTTGCGGCGATCGGCTACCGGACGCCCGGGATGCAGATCCTTGGCGGCGAGGCCAGCTTCGAGGGCGTCGACCTGCTGAGCGCATCCACGACGGAGCTGCGGCGCCTGTGGGGGCGCGGCATCTGCTACGTGCCGCAGGCCGCGGCCATGTCGCTCAATCCGGGCATAACGGTCGGCGCGCACCTCGCCGAGCCGTTGACGCGGCACCTGGGGCTCTCGGACGGGCGACTGCGTGAGCGGCAGCTCGAGCTCCTCGAGCAGGTCGGGCTCCCGTCGCCCGAAGCCGCGCTGAACCGCTATCCCCACCAGTTCAGCGGAGGTCAGCAGCAGCGCATCAACCTCGCGCTCGCGCTGTCCTGCAATCCCACCGTCATGCTCCTGGACGAGCCGACGACGGGACTCGACGTTACGACCCAGGCTCGGATCTCCGCGCTTCTCACGCGGCTCGTGGGGGAGCTCGGCCTCGCGGCCCTGTACGTCAGCCACGACCTCGGACTGCTCGGCTCCGTCGCGGACCGGATCGTCGTCATGTACGGGGGGCAGGTCATCGAGCAGGGGCGTGCGCGGGACGTCGTGGAACGGCCGCGGCACCCCTACGCTCGGGCGCTGTTGGCCGCGGCGCCGAATCCGTATCGTCCGCACGCGCTGCGGGGCATCCCTGGCCAGCCGCCCTCGACGGTCGTCAAGGACGCGTGTCCGTTCGTCCCGCGTTGCACGCACGCGGTCGATGGGTGCCGCAGCGGCAATCCACCGCTGCTCGAGCTCGAGGGCGATCGCGCGGTGCGCTGCATCCGGGCGCATGAGATCAGTCACGAGCGGGTCCCGAGGCTCGAGGTCGCGCGGCCGGCCGGAGCCGGCGGCGAACTCGTGCTGGACGTGGACGGCGTCAGCTGTGCCTACGAGTCGCGTCGCGGGCCGGTCCAGGTCGTCGACGCGGTCTCGCTTGAGGTCGGGCACGGCGAGACGGTGGGCATCGCGGGTGAGTCCGGGAGCGGCAAGTCGACCCTGCTGCGGGCGATCGCCGGTCTGCATCCCTGGAGCGCCGGCACGATCCGCTTCGATGGCACCGGCCTGGCTCCGCGGGCAGCGCAGCGCTCGCGCACCGTCCGGCGCGACGTGCAGCTCGTCTTCCAGAACCCCGACCTGTCCCTCAACCCGCGCCACACGGTGATGCAGATCGTCGGTCGTTCCCTGCGGCTGTTCCGCAGCGACGTGCCGCGAGAGCACGAGATCGAGGAGGTGCAGCGGTCGCTCGACGCCGTCAAGCTCCCGCGCTCGCTGCTCTACCGCTACCCGTCCGAGCTCTCGGGCGGGCAGAAGCAGCGAGTCGCCCTCGCCCGGGCGTTCGCGGCCCGGCCACGGCTGCTCCTCTGCGACGAGGTGACCTCCGCCCTCGACGTCTCGGTCCAGGCCGCCATCCTCGAGCTCATCGCAGACCTCTCGGAGCGCAACGGCACCGCCGTCGTCTTCGTGACGCACGACCTCGGGGTCGTGCGAACGGTCGCGCACCGAACCTTGGTCATGCGCGGCGGGAGCGTGTGCGAGTCCAACGAGACGGAGGCGCTGTTCACCGCGCCCTCGCATCCGTACACGCGCGAGCTCCTGCACTCGGTGATGAGCGTCTCGCGGCACTTGGACGGCGAGCCCGCACAAGCCGGGTAGATTGTTGGTCGACACTCGACGAAAGAGGTAACCGTGGATCTCGACGGTCTCGAGCCGATCCAGCGCGAGACGACGCCCAGCACCGCGGCCGACCGCATCCGCCGCGCGATCGTCTCCGGCGGCCTCGCCCCGGGTGTGCAGCTCGTGGAAGCACAGCTCGCGGAACGATTGGGCACGAGTCGCGGATCGCTTCGGGAGGCGCTGCAGCGCCTGATCCAAGAAGGCCTCGTCTCCGAGCAGCGCAACCGTGGGGTCTTCGTGATCCACCTCCAGGCCGAGGATGTCCAGGACATCTACCTGGCGCGATGCGCGGTCGAACAGGCAGCCGTCCGCGCGCTGATCGAGCAGGGCCGCCTGGACATCTCCGCGCTGCGCGCGGTGCTGGCCGACATGGAGGACGCCGCGCGCGCAAACGATTGGCAGACGCTGGCCGACATGGACCTGCGCTTCCACGAGACGCTCGTGGCCGCGGCCGAAAGCAAGCGCCTCACGCGCATGTTCCGGACGCTCGTCGCCGAGACGCGGATGTGCCTGAGCGGGTTCGAGCCGCACTATCCCGAGATGCAGGATCTCGTCGCCGAGCACACCGAGATCGTCGAAGCGCTGGCGCGCGGTGACGTGGCGGACGCGCTCGCCGCCATCGACGCGCACCTGCGCGCGGCCGCGGACCAGCTCGACGCGCTGGGCCGCCTGCGCAAGGAAGAGGCGCCGAGCTAGAGCCCAACGGCTGCGTCGACCAGCGCCGCCTCGTGCCAGTCGTGGAACGCTCTTGCGGTCCGACGGGACGGGTTCGCGCTGGCGGCCGAAGCGGCCGTCGACTCCATCGGCGCGTTCTGCGCGGCGCATGACATCGACGCGCACTTCCGGCAGGACGGCTGGTTGTGACCACCTGGTAACCGGGGTGTCAGATGCGTCCCGGGCCTGGCCGGGCACGAGCAGAACTTCAGCTAGGGTCCGCGCCGTGCGGACGATCCGTGGACTCGACGAGCTCAAGCGGGCGGCGGGCGAGGACCTCGGGACCTCGGAGTGGCACGAAGTCACGCAGAAGGCGATCGACGCGTTCGCCGACTTGAGCGGCGACCACCAGTGGATTCACGTCGACCCGGAGCGAGCGCGTCATACGCCGTTCGGCGGCACGATCGCGCATGGCTACTACACGCTCTCGCTCGTGGGGCGGTTCAGCGAGCAGATCTTCGCGGTGGAGGGCTTCGCCTTCGCTCTGAACTATGGCCTGAACCGCGTGCGCTTCCCGGCGCCGCTGCCCGTCGGGAGTCGCGTGCGGATGCGCGCGCGGCTCAAGGCGCTCGAGGACGTGCCGGGCGGGGCGCAGATGACCGTCGAGGTGACGTTCGAGCGCGAGGGCGCCGACCGGCCCGTGTGCGTGGCGGAGACGCTGGCGCGCGTGTACGCCGGCGATCAGCTGTAAGTCCCGAGCCGGTTGGTTCGCTCGTCGAGGCGGGCGATCGTTGGTTTGTGGCCGAGGGCTGCGTGTCGCCGGTGACGGATCCGCCGCATCAGATTATCTTTGTCGATGGGACGTGCACGCGGCGTCCCCGCACGCCCGCTTCGCAATCTAGGAGAGCCGTCATGTCCGCTCCCGCCCGTGTTTCGCCGAGCCATGCCGTTGTAGCCGAGTCGCGGATCGCGCTCGCCGCCGCGCTGCGCGCTGCGGCGTTGTACGGCTTCAACGAGGGCATCGACAACCACTTCAGCCTTGTCGTTCCCGGCACCGACGACCGGTTTCTGCTCAACAGCTCGGGCCCTCACTGGTCCGAGATGCGCGCGAGCGACCTCCTCACCGTCGACCTGGAGGGCAGGGTCGTCGAGGGCGACGGGACGTGGAAGCGCAGCGCGTTCGTGATCCACTACGCAGCGCACCGAGCACGGGCCGACGCGTGCTGCGTCCTGCATACCCACATGCCCTACGCAACCGCTCTCGCCATGACGGAGGGGGGCTTGGAGACGCGGGCGAGCCAGAACTCGATGCTCTTCCACGGCCGGATCGCTCGCCTGTCCTACGGCGGCGTCGCCAACGCCGAGCAAGAGGGGGAGCGCATCGCGGGCGCGCTCCGCGATGGCATCTCCGTCGTCATGCTCGACAACCACGGGACGCTCGTCGTCGGCTCTTCGGTGGCCGACGCCTGGTACCGGCTGTACTTCCTGGAGCGGGCGTGCCAGGCACAGGTGCTCGCGCAGAGCACCGGCTCGCCGCTCCGCCTGGTCCCTGAGGACGTCGCGGCACACACGGCCGCGCAGTGGGACGCCGCCGGGGGCGCGGAGGCGCTGTTCGCCGCCGTCCGCCGCCAGCTCGACCGGGAGATGCCCGGCTATGCCGACTGAGGGGGCGATGCCCGTGAGAACCGTTTCGTTCACGTCGATGAGCGAGGGCACGAAGGAGGACTACGCCATCCTCGCCGAGACCGAGGAGGAGTTCGCCAAGACACTTGCGGATCGCATCCTGGCTGCGGTGCGGGCGCTCGAGCACAGCTTCGCCGGCTACCAGGTGTCTCGCCTCGAGCATTCCCTGCAGTCCGCCAGTCGCGCCCACCGGGATGGACGCGACGAGGAGTACGTGGTCGCCGCCCTTGTGCACGACATCGGCGACGAGCTGGCCCCGCACTCACACGGGGAGATGACGGCGGCCGTGATGCGTCCGTATCTGGCTGAGCGGCTCTGCTGGATCGTGCAGCACCATCCGGTCTTCCAGGAGTACTACTACGCGCACCACTACGGCGGGGATCGCAACGCTCGCGAGCGCTATCGAGGCCACCAATGGTTCGACGACTGCGCCGAGTTCTGCGAGCTCTATGACCAGAACTGCTTCGACCCCGCCTACGACAGCCTCCCGCTCGAGTTCTTCGCGCCGATGGTGAGGAACGTCTTCTCCGAGCCGCGGTATCTCGAGAACCTGCGCTGACCACCGCCACGCGCCGATCCGGGTGAACCGCCGGGCCGCGGCGGTGGGTCGCGGGCTGCTTGACCGCTCGGGCCCTCGACGTTAGCCTGCCGCTCACTCGATTGTCAGAAGCCTGTTTCGGTAGTCGGAAGCGAGGATCTCGATGGAAGATCAGCGGCATGACCTGAGCCGGCGCGGCTTGCTCCTGGCGGCGGGCACGGGACTGGCCGGTCTTTACGTCGCGGGGTGCGGGGGCTCCGACGCCAAGCTGCCCTCCGGAGGATCCGGCGGAACGAAGGTGGCCGCCGGCGTTCCCGGCCCGAAGTCGACCGGCGGCCGGCAGGGCGGGCGGCTCCTGGTCGTGTGGGAGATCGAGGCCGACTCCTACGACCCGGCGATCGGGTACAACCTGCAGGCCTGGGATGCCCAGTGCTGCCTGCTGAATGCGCCGCTGCTGGTGTTCGGCGCGAACGGAAGCGCCCCGGTGCCGAACGCGGCCGCCGCGATGCCCGAGACGAATGCGAACGGCACGGAGTACACGATCAAGCTCCGCCCGGGTGTGAAGTTCCACAACGGGCGCGCCGTGACCGCCGACGACTACAAGTACACGTGGGAGCGGCTGCTGGACCCCAAGCTGGCCTCGTGGGCGGGCAGCTATCTCTACGCCGTCGAGGGCGCGCAGGCGGTCAGCGAAGGCAAGGCCAAGCGCTTGGCGGGGGTGGAGGCCGTCGACGAGCAGACGATCGTGGTCCGCCTCATCCAACCGGACTCCACGTTCGTCAACCTGCTCGCGTCGCCGTACATGGCCGCCCTGCCCAAGGAGGAGGTGGAGCGCCACGGCGACGAGTTCGGCAAGAACTTCGTCGGCACGGGGCCATTCAAGCTCGCGGAGTACGACGGGAAGAACCAGCGGGCCGTCTTCGAGCGCAACCCTGCCTACCTGTGGAAGGGCCTTCCGTACCTCGATGCGGTGGAGTATCGCTGGGGCATCCAGCCGCAGCTCCAGCTGCTTCAGCTCAAGAGCGGCGACATCGACGCGCTCGGCGGGGGCATCGGCGCCTCGCTCGTGTCCAAGGTGAACGCGCAGCCGTCGCTCAAACCGTACGTGCAGCCGATCGCCTTGCAGGCCGTCCGCTGGGTCGGCCTCAACGTGGAGCGTGAGCCCTTCAAGGATCCGCGCGTGCGGCAGGCGCTCAACTGGGCCGTCGACCGCGAGCAGCTCGGCCGGGTGACGTTCGGCGAGTCCGAGCCGTGGGGCGCCCCGTTTCCGAAGAACCTGCCCGACTACCGACGCACCGCCGAGCCCTACGGCTACGACCCGGAGAAGGCCAAGGCGCTGCTCGCCGAGGCGGGAGTGGACCATCCCTCCTTCGAGTTCCTCACGAGCGGCGAGGATCCCTGGCCGAAGCTCGCGCAGATCATGCAGCAGCAGCTCGAGGCGGTCGGAATCGAGATGAGGATCCGCACGGTCGCCTCGTCGGCCTTCGACGCCCTGATCGCCAAGCACGAGCCCGACGCGTTCGAGGCCAGCTGGTACATGGTCCAGCCGACCGCGCTGGACATCATCAACACGAACTACATCAGCGGCGGGTCGTCGAACTACGGCCAGTACTCGAACGCCGAGGTGGACAAGCTCGCCGCGCAGGCCGGCAAGGCGCTCGAGGAGGGCCCGCGCAACGACATCATCGCCACCATCGAGGACCGCATCACGCAGGACGCACCGGGCGTGTACCTGTCCAGCCTCAACTTCATCCTGGGACGAAGCCCGGACCTCGAGAACTTCCAGTACAACCCGATCTACGGCACGTACTACGACCGGCTCTGGAAGGCATGACACGGTGGCGGCTCCGACCACGCTCGTCGCCGGCATCGCGCTGCTCGCCGGGCTGATCCTGCTCGCGCTGGCCGCGCCGCTGCTGGGAAGCCCGTACCGAATCGCCCCGGACGGCCTCTCCGAGGTCGGTCTGCCGCTCGGAATCGGCGAGGGCGGCCATCTGCTCGGCACGGACTCGATCGGCCGGGACATGCTCGCGCGCGTCGCGAGCGGTGCCCGGACCAGCCTGGAGATCGCCCTGCTCGCCAACGTCACGTCGCTGGCCCTCGGGGCGCTCGTCGGGGTCGTCGCCGGCTTCAAGCGCGGCCGGACGGAGGCGGCGCTGATGCGCGTGACCGACATCTTCCTCGCCGTGCCGACGGTCATCTCCGGGCTCGCTCTCGCAAGCGTCGTCGGCCACGGCGTGCTCGGGATCGTCGTCGTGGTGACGGCGATCTACTGGGCGTGGACCGCGCGCCTGGTGTACGGGGAGACGCTCCGCCTGAGCCGGCGCGCCTTCGTCGAGGCGG
>DATHJG010000937.1:0-10546 GCA_035489875.1 Solirubrobacteraceae bacterium
AGAAGGTCGTGCAGATCGTGCGCGAGGAGATGAACACGATCGGCAGCCACGAGCTGCTGATGCCCGTGCTGCATCCCGCCGAGCTGTGGCAGCGCAGCGGGCGCTACGGCATCCCCGAGCTGTTCAAGCTGAAGGACCGCAGGGTCGCGGACATGGTGCTCGCGATGACGCACGAGGAGAACATCACGTTCCACGTGGCGCAGATCGTGCGCTCCTACCGGGACCTGCCGCTGTTCCTCTACCACTTCCAGACCAAGGAGCGCGATGAGCCGCGCCCGCGCGCGGGGGTGCTGCGCACGCGCGAGTTCATCATGAAGGACGGGTACACGTTCGATCGCGACCGCGCGGCGCTCGACGAGAGCTACGAGCGGCACGCGCGCGCGTACGACCGCATCTTCGACCGGCTCGGGCTGGAGTGGTACAGCGTCGAGTCCGACGTCGGGATGATGGGCGGCGTCGGCGCGCACGAGTACATGGCGCCCTCCCCCGCCGGCGAGAACGACGTGGCGCTCGCGCCCGGGTACGCGGCCAACGTCGAGGTCGCGAGCGCGGAGGCCCAGCGGGTCGAGCTGCCGCCGCCGCTGCCGTCGCCCGAGCTCGAGGAGACGCCCGGGATGACCACGGTGGCCGCGGTCGCCGGCCATCTCGGCGTGCCGGCCGGCGCGCTGCTCAAGGCGTATCCGGTGGTCACCGACGGCGAGCTCAAGCTCGTGATGCTGCGCGGCGACCACCGCGTCAACGAGATCAAGCTGCAGAACGCGCTCGGCGCGGAGTTCCGGCCCGCGCGGGCGGCCGAGTTCGAGGACCGGATCGGGCCCGCCGGCTACATCGGGCCGGTCGGCGTGGATGTCCCGATCCTGCTCGACCAGGGCGTTGCGCCCGGCGGCTACGTGACGGGTTCGAACCGCCCCGACTCGCACCTGCGCGGCGTCGAGCCCGGCCGCGACTTCCCCTACGAGCCGGTCGACATCCGCTCGGTCGAGGCCGGCGACACCGTCGACGGGCACGCGATCCGGATCGAGCCGGCGATCGAGGTCGGCAACATCTTCAAGCTCGGGACCCGCTTCTCCGAGCCGCTCGGCGCCACCTACCTCGACGAGTCCGGCACCGAGCAGCTGATCTGGATGGGCTCGTACGGCATCGGCCCCGCCCGCATCACGGCTGCCGCGGTCGAGCAGTTCGCCGACGAGCAGGGGATCAGCTGGCCGCGCTCGATCGCGCCGTTCGACGTCGAGCTGGTCGGGCTCGGCAAGGACGGCACGGAGGAGCGTGCGCTCGCCGAGCGCCTCTACGACGAGCTGCGCGAGACCGGGCTGGACGTCGTCTACGACGATCGCGACGCCGGGCCGGGCACGAAGTTCGCCGAGGCCGAGCTGCTCGGCGTCCCGCTGCGGCTGACCGTCGGCAAGCGGACGCTCGACGCCGGCGAGGTCGAGGCGCAGCTCCGCCGCGGCCGCGTGCAGACCAGCGTCCCGCTCGACGACGCCGCGGCCGCCGCGGCGGACCTGTGGCGCAGCCTCCCGTAGGGCGCGGGCGGCAGCTCAGCTTCCGCCGCCTGTCGGGCCTGGACCGCTCCGGCCCGCCGCCGCCGGAGACCCGGGCCGGGCAGCCGCTGCGCCCGTGGACGATCCCGAACGCGATCGGCTACGTGCGGCTGGCGCTCATCCCGGTCTTCCTCGTCCTCGCGCTCGGGTCCGAGCACGGCACCGACCCGCTGCCCGTCGTGATCTTCGCGGTGATCGGGTGGAGCGACTACCTCGACGGGATCGCCGCGCGGGTGACCGGGCAGTACTCGCGGCTCGGCACGCTGCTCGACCCGCTCGTCGACCGCCTGCTGGTGCTCTCCGGCGTGATCGTGTGCTGGCACTTCGAGCTGCTGCCGCGCTGGGGCCTTGCGCTGCTCGCCGCACGCGAGGTGTTCGTGATGGCGCTCGTGCGCGCCGGATTGCGCCACGGCGTCGATCTGAAGGTCAACTGGCTCGGCCGGGCGGGCGTGTGGCCGGTGATGGGTGCGCTGTTCTTCGCGATGGCGAGCGTGGAGTGGCTCGCCGACGCCTGCCTGTACGTGGGGCTCGCGCTGGTGCTCGTGTCCGCGGGGCAGTACGTGCGCGATGGCCTGCGGCAGTATCGTGCCAGACCCTCAATGTGAGCTTGAGCTTCGCTATGCTTGCGGCTCCGTGACCCAGGAGAGGACCGCCACGACATGATGGACACCTTCCCGGACCTTGGCTCGCTGTCCGACCAGGAGCTCAAGGACCTGATCCAGCAGCTCACGGACGAGGAGCAGGAGGTGTCCTACCGCCGGCGGATACTTCACGGCAAGATCGACATCCTCCGCGCGGAGCTGGTCAACCGGCTGCGCAAGAAGCACGAGGGTGGCGAGGACGTGATCTCGGGCGCCGACGTCCAGCGCCTCACGGACATCCTCGCCGGTAGGGCATCTGGCGGCGACGAGTCCTAGCGCCTCGTGGCGCGGCACTGCCCAGAGTGCGGTTTCGTCGTCGGCGAAGGGGCGAACTACTGCCCCAAGTGCGGCGCGTACGTGGGCGCCGACCAGGAGGGCAAGTCCGACGACGTGACGACCGCGACCTACGTGATCGACGAGGCGACCGGTGAGCTCCGTCCGGTCGACGTCGGCGACGTCGCGGCCGAGGCGGGCGCGCTCGTCATCCGCTCCGGCGGCGGTCGCGTCGGGCAGTCGTTCCCGTTGCACGGGGAGCGCATGACGATCGGGCGCTCGCCCGAGGCGGCCGTGTTCCTCGACGACGTCACGGTCTCCCGCGACCACGCGGTGCTCGTGCGGCGCTCGGGCGCGTGGTTCCTCGACGACTCCGGCTCGCTCAACGGCACGTACGTGAACCGTCGCCGGATCGAGTCGCACAAGCTCGAAGAGGGCGACGAGCTGCAGATCGGCAAGTACAAGCTGACGTACCTCGCGCGGTGACCGACCCCGTGGCCGAGCGCGACGCAGATCCGCCTGTGCCCACCGATGCCGTCGACCCGCCGCCGAGTGCGCCCGTCGAGGCGCCGCCGAGCCCGCCGCAGGGGGGCAAGTCGCTGACGATCGGCGCGGTCTGCAAGGCGCTCTCGCAGGAGTTCCCCGACATCTCGATCTCCAAGATCCGCTACCTGGAGGACCAGAAGCTGCTCGCCCCACGGCGCACGCCGGGCGGCTACCGGCTCTACTCGGCCAACGACGTGGCGCGCCTGCGCACGATCCTGCGGCTGCAGCGCGACGAGTTCCTGCCGCTGCGCGTGATCCGCCAGGAGCTGGCCGCGGGGCGCTCGGAGCCGGAGGTCGCGCAGGGGGCGCCGTCCGACGGCGGCGCCGCGACGCCGGACGCGCGGCAGCCGGGCGCGATGCTGCGCCGGCTGACGTTCTCGATCGCCCAGCGGGGCGCGATGTACTCGCTCGAGGACGTCGTGGAGGACACCGGCGCCGCGGTGCGGCTGGTCGCCGAGCTGGAGGACTTCGGGATCATCAAGGGCGACCCGCGCGCGGGGACGAAGTACTACGACGAGACCGAGCGGGAGATCGTGCGCGCGGTCACGGAGCTGTCGCGCTACGGCGTCGCCGGCCGCAACCTGCGCGTGTTCAAGACGTCCGCCGAGCGCGAGTCCGCGCTGCTGCAGCAGATCCTCGCTCCCGCCCTGCGGTCGCGCAACCCGGAGCGGCGCAAGGAGGCGGTCGAGGCGCTGGAGAACCTCGCCGCGGTCGCGTCGCACCTCAAGCACCTCCTGCTCGTGCGCGATCTGCGGCGGATCGCGCGGTGACCCGACCCGCCGACCTGCGGGCGCTGATCCGCGACATCCCCGACTTCCCCAAGCCGGGGATCGTGTTCAGGGACATCACGCCGCTGCTGCTCGACCCGCACGCCATCGACACGGCGGTGGAGGGGATCGCGGACTGGGCCGGCCCGCGCGGCGTCGACTTCGTCGTGGCCGCCGAGGCGCGCGGGTTCATCCTCGGCGCGGCGATCGCGCGCGAGCTGGGCGCCGGGTTCGTGCCCGCGCGCAAGCCGGGCAAGCTGCCGGCAGAGGTCGTGACCGCGGAGTACATCCTCGAGTACGGAATCGACGCGCTGGAGATGCACGCCGACGCGATCGCGCACGGCGCGCGGGTGCTGATCCACGACGACCTGCTCGCCACCGGCGGCACGGCGCGCGCGCTCGCGGAGCTGGTGGAGCGGCTCGGCGCGATCGTGGTCGGCTGCGCGTTCCTGGTCGAGCTGGCGTTCCTCGACGGGCGGCGCCGGCTCGACGGCTTCGACGTGCACGCGCTGGTCACCTACGACGGGGAGTGATCAGTGGGTCTTCTCGTGGCGTTGCGCCCGAAAGACCGCCGCCGATTTCGGGTGGAACGTCGCGAGAGGGCCCACTAGTGCGGGTCGCGCGCTCGCGCACGCTGGCCGCGCCCGTGGACGACGTGTGGCGGGTGCTCGAGGACCCGTACGCGCTGCCGCGCTGGTGGCCGCTCGTGCGGCGGGTGGAGGGCGTGAGCGCGGTGGGGTGGACGATGGTGCTCGGCCGGGAGGGCGGGCGCGGCGTGCGGGCGGACCAGCGGCTCGAGGCGTCCGAGGCCCCGGCGCTGCGCCGCTGGGCGCTGGACGTGCCGGGCTCGCCGTTCGAGCGCGTGCTGCAGGCGTCGGCGGTCGAGGCGCGGCTGGCGCCGGCGGGTGACGGAGCGGAGCTGACGCTGGAGCTGCGCCAGGCGCCGCGCGGCTTCGCGCGGTTGGGCGCGCTCATGCTCCGCCGCGCGGGGCGCCGGCAGCTCGACGACGCGCTCGAGGGCATGGCGCGCGCGGTGGAGCCCTAAAGGGGGTCTGACCCCGTTCATGTTCGACGACGCGCTAGAGCGCATGCGCGCGATGGAAACCTAAGGGGGTCTGACCCCGTTCATGTTGCGGCGCGAGCAGAAGTTCTGGGGCTGGGGGGAGCCGGGCGCCGGGCCGGGACTGCCGGAGCACGCCGGGGGGCTGTTGCGGGAATGGCTCGGCGTGTCCGGCGCCGTGGTGTCGGAGCCGGTCGCGCTCGCGGACGTGCGTCTGCCGCCGCCGGCGGCTCCGGCCGGGCTGCGCGCGGCGCTCGAGCGGATCGTCGGCGCCGAGCACGTGCGCGACGACCATGCGACGCGCGTGCGGCGTGCGGCGGGCAAGTCCTACCTCGACCTGCTGGCGATGCGGGCCGGCGCGTGCGAGGGCGCCCCGGACGTCGTCGTCGCGCCCGGCGACCACGCGCAGGTCCAGGCGGTGCTGCACGCGTGCGCGGAGGGCGGCGCGGCGGTGATCCCGTTCGGCGGGGGGACGAGCGTCGTCGGCGGCGTCGCGCCCGAGCGCGGGCGCTGGGACGCCGCCGTGTCGCTCGACCTCGGGCGGCTCGACGCCGTGCTCGGCGTCGACGTGCGGTCGCGCACCGCGCGCGTCCAGGCGGGGCGGCGGCTGCCCGAGCTCGACCACGCGCTCGCGGCGCACGGCCTGCGGCTCGGCCACGTGCCGCAGAGCTACGAGTGGGCGACGGTCGGCGGCTGCGCGGCGACCCGTTCCGCCGGGCAGGCGTCGACCGGGTTCGGGCGCATCGACGAGCTCGTGGTCGGGCTGCGCTGCGCGACGCCCGCCGGCGAGCTGGCGACGCTGGGCGCGCCGGCGAGCGCGGCAGGGCCGGACCTGCGCGAGCTGGTGCTCGGCTCCGAGGGCACGCTCGGCGTCATCACCGAGCTGACGCTGCGCGTCCGCCCGGTGCCGGCGGCGCGGCGCTACGAGGGCTGGCTGTTCCGCTCGTTCGAGGCCGGCTGCGAGGCGCTGCGCGCGCTCGCCCAGGCCGAGCTGGCGCCGGACGTCGCGCGGCTCTCGGACGAGGACGAGACGCGCACGACGCTGGCGCTGGCCGGCGAGGGCGGCGCGGTCCGCCGCGCTGGGCTGCGCGCGCTGGGCTTCCGCCCCGGTTCGCTCCTGATCGCCGGGTGGGAGGGCGAGCCCGACGACGTCGCTCGGCGCCGGGGCGCGGCGGTGAAGCGGCTGCGGGCGAGCGGGGGCGACGACGGCGCGCCCGCGCGGCGCCGGGGCGGCGGCGCGGTGCCGCTCGGCCGCGGCGCCGGCGAGGCGTGGCGGGCGGCGCGGTTCGCGGGGCCGCACGTGCGCGACGCGCTCCTCGATCGCGGCGTGCTCGTCGAGACGCTCGAGACGGCCACGAGCTGGACCGGGCTGCCCGCGCTGCACCGGGCGGTGCGGGACGCCGTCGCCGGCGCGCTCGCCGCCACGCCGCCCGTGGTCGGCTGCCACGTCTCGCACCTCTATCCCGACGGCGCCTCGCTCTACTTCACCGTGCTCGCCCGCCGCGACCAGGACGATCCGGCCGGGCAGTGGCGGTCGGCCAAGCGGGCGGCGGGCGACGCGATCGCGGCCGCCGGCGCGACCATCACCCATCACCACGCGGTCGGCCGCGACCACCTCCCGTGGGTCGCTGCCGAGCACGGCCCGCTCGGCACTGACCTGCTGCGCACGCTCAAGCTCCGCTGCGACCCGGCCGGGATCATGAACCCCGGCAAGCTACTGCCCGACTAGCTAGCTATCACGGCCGGGTTCGCGAATAGCTATCGCCCCTCCGGGAGCTTGCCCGTGAGGACGATGCGGCTCGGCCGCTTGGCGTCCGCGGTGCTCTCCTGCGACACGACGACGGTCGCGTACGTCGCGTACATCTTCGGGAAGTTCGCCACGTCCTTCTCGCTCGGGCCCTGGATGCCGAGCTTGCCGTCGGCTCCGACCGGGTTGGTGAAGCCGAGCCGGCGCGCCTTGTCTCCCGGGCCGGTCAGCCAGACCGCGTACGCGGCGTTCCCACTGCTCTGCGGCAGATCCTGGCCCTGGAGCGCGAACAGGAGCTGCTCGCCCTGGAGGTAGACGGTCATCGTGCCCTTGGCCTTGCCGCCGCTGACCGGGCGCAGCGTGATCTGGTCGGCGACCTGCGGCTGGGCCGTCGCGGTCGCCGTGGGCGTCGCGCCCGCGGTGGGGGTGCCGGACGAGGCCGACGGCGCGTTGTCGTCGCCGCCGCTCAGCACGACGAAGAGGACGACGGCGACGACCGCGACGACGGCCACGATGAGCAGCACGCCGCCGACCTTCGACGACGCGGGTCGAGGCGCGTCGTCGCCGTCGGCGGGCTCGCGTACGGGCCGCGGACGAGGGCCGGGTCGAGGCGCATCGTCGTCGCCGGCGGCCTCGCGCACGGGCCGCGGACGAGGGCCGGGTGGCGGTGCGTCCGGAGCCGGCGAGGCTGCGGTGTGAGCCGAGGATGAGTCAGTCGGCTCGGAGGATGAGTCCGCAGAGTCGATCGTGGTAGTCGAGGATGAGTCGGCGGGCGCCGCCGCTGGTTTCGACGCGCGCTTGCGCGGCGCAGGCTCGTCGGCCGGGATCTCCGGGAGCGGGGACGTCGCCACGTCGGCGAGGCGCTCCGCCACGTCGCTCGCCCACGCGCGGGCCGGGGCCGACTCCGCCAGCAGGCCGCGCGTCGACTCGGCGTCGGCGTCCGGCTGCTGGCCGAGGAGGTAGTCCGCCAGCGGCGCGGTGATCTCGCCCGGCAGGCCGTTGCCCGGGGTCAGGGCGGCCAGCCCCGCCTGCGCTCGCGCACGGACGGCGTCGACCGGGATGCCCAGCAGCGTGGCGATCTCGTCGTAGGAGCGCCCCTGCTGCAGCACCAGCGCGACGACGGCGCGCTGGTCCGGGGCGAGCGATTCGAGCGGGCTCATGCGACCGCGCATTAAAGTGGGCCAACGTGAACACCACGCTAAACCTGCCCTGGCGCGCGCTCCACGGCTTCGACGGCCTCTACGGGCTGGAGATCCTGACGCTCTCCGACGAGCAGGTCACCGCCCGCGTTCCGGTGCGCGACGAGCTCAAGCAGCCCGCCGGACTCGTGCACGGCGGCGTCTTCGCCTCGATCGCCGAGTCGATCGCCTCGATCGGGACCTGGTACGCCGTCCACGACGACGGCTACAGCGCGCAAGGGCTCTCCAACCAGACGAGCTTCCTGCGGCCGATCCTCGACGGCACGATCCACGCCGTCGCCCGCCGCCGCCATCGCGGGCGCACCACGTGGGTCTGGGAGGTCGACATCAGCGACGACGACGGGCGGCTCTGCGCGCTGGTGCGGATGACGATCGCGGTGCGGGAGGCGCCCGCCTGAGGGGCGCGGCACGCGCAGGGCTCGTCGGCCCGGCCGCCGCGGTGACTCAGCCGCCGCGGTAGGCGTTCGTGATCGGCATCCGCCGGTCGCGTCCGAACGCACGCGGCGTGATCTTGATCCCGGGCGGAGCCTGGCGGCGCTTGTACTCCGCGCGGTCGACGAGCGCGAACACGCGCTCCACCGCCTCCTCCGGCAGCCCGTCGAGCGCGAGCTGCTCGCGGCCCGCGTCCTCCTCGATGTAGGCCTCGAGGATCGCGTCGAGCGTGTCGTAGTCGGGCAGCGAGTCCGCGTCCTGCTGGTCGGGCCGCAGCTCGGCGCTCGGCGGACGCTCGATGATCGAGCGCGGCACCGGATGCTCGGCATCGCGTGCGCCGCGGTAGTCGACCAGCCGATAGACGAGCGTCTTGGGCACGTCCTTGATCACCGCGAACCCGCCGGCCGAGTCGCCGTAGAGCGTCGAGTAGCCGACCGAGTTCTCGGACTTGTTACCGGTCGTGAGCACGAGCCAGCCGAACTTGTTCGACAGCGCCATCAGGAGGTTCCCGCGAATCCGCGCTTGCAGGTTCTCCTCGGTGATGTCGGGCTCGCGCCCCTCGAACACGCCCGCGAGCATCTCCTCGTAGACCTCCATCGCCGGCGCGATCGGCAGGTCGATGCTCTCGACGCCCAGGTTCGCGGCGAGCGCGCGCGCGTCGCGCTGGGTGCCCTCGGACGAGTAGCGCGACGGCATCACCACGGCCGTCACCTTGTCGGCGCCGAGCGCGTCGACCGCGACGAGCAGCACGAGCGTCGAGTCGATCCCGCCCGAGAGCCCGAGCACGACGTGCTCGAAGCCGTTCTTGCGCACGTAGTCGCGCACGCCGACGCAGAGCGCGGTGTAGACCTCCGCCTCGGGCTCGAGCAGCTCCGCGACGCCGCCCCCGAGCGTGCGCGCCTCGCGCGGCGTCCGCTCCAGCCGCCCGAGCTGGCGCACGTCGGGCAGCGCGCGGCGCACCGGCGGGCGCAGCCGGGTGTCGCGCAGGCGCGCGGTCGCCGCCGCCTGCAGGTCGACGGTGCAGAGCGTCAGCGCCTCGGCGAACTGCGGCGCCCGCGCGAGCACGGTGCCCTCGTGGTCGAGCACCACCGAGTGCCCGTCGAACACGAGCTCGTCCTGCCCGCCGACCTGGTTGCAGAACGCGACGGCGCTGAGGTTGTCGCGCGCCCGCTGGACCAGCATCTGCTCGCGCTCGCGGCCCTTGCCGGCGTGGTAGGGCGACGCCGACGCGTTGACGATCAGCGTCGCGCCCGCCAGCGCCTCCTCCGTCGCAGGATGGCCGGGCGTCCAGATGTCCTCGCAGATCGTCAGCCCGAGCCGTGCGCGCCCGAGGTCGAGCACCATCGCGTCGTCGCCGGCCTGGAAGTAGCGCTGCTCGTCGAACACGCCGTAGTTGGGCAGCAGCGTCTTGCGGTAGACGGCGTGGACCTGCGCGTCGACCAGCACCGCGAGGGCGTTGTAGACGTCGTCGGCCCGCTCGGGGAAGCCGACCAGTGCGACGATCCCCTCCGCCTCCTCGGCGACGTCGGCCAGCGCCTGCTGCGCCCCCTGCAGGAAGTGCTCCTTGAGCAGCAGGTCCTCGGGCGGGTAGCCGGTCAGCACGAGCTCGGGGAACAGGACGAGCTCGGCGCCCGCGTCCCGGGCCCGCACGATGTGCTCGCGGACGAGCCGCACGTTGCCCTCCAGGTCGCCGACGCGCGGGTTCACCTGCGCGAGCGCGAGCGTGAGGGGAGCGAGCGGGCCGGCCATCGGCCGGGATTCTGTCAAGCGCGCTGCTTCGCCCGCGCCTGCCGGCGCGTTCGGCCGACCGTCGTGGCGGCGCCGGCGATCGCGGCCAGCTCGGCGATCGCGCCCTCCAGCGCGGCGGCGACGTCGTCGAGGTCGGGCAGCGCGTCGTAGTCGGCCAGCAGCCCGAAGTCGATCCGCCCGTCGTAGGACATGATCGCGATGCCGAGCGCGGCGTTGTCGACGAGCGGCACCAGCGGGTAGATCCGCCGCAGCGGCCGCCCCATCAGGTACAGCGTGAACTGCGGCCCGGGGACGTTCGTCACCGTCAGGTTGAAGAACCGCTGCACGGTCTGGATCCGGGCCGCCTGGGCGAGGATCGTGGGCGGCGCGAAGTCGGCGAGCGACGTGAGCACGTCGGCCCCGACCGCCTGCCCCGACTCCTTGAGTCCGCGCATGGCCTCGTGGACGGCGCGGAAGCGCGCGATCGGATCCTCGATGCCGATCGGCAGCGGGGCGTACATCGCGGAGACCTTGTTGCCGAGCGCGCCGCGCTGGGACTCCGCCCGCACCGAGATCGGGACCATCGCCTTCAGCTCGGTGTCGGTGTCG
>DATHJG010000938.1:0-2234 GCA_035489875.1 Solirubrobacteraceae bacterium
GCGGTCCGCTGGAGCAGCAGCTCGCCGAGCTCCACGATCCCCTCGCGGCCGAGCCAGCTCAGATAGATCACGCCCGCGAGCGCGTTGAGCGCCTGCGCGGTGCAGATGTTGTGCGTCGCCTTCTCGCGCCGGATGTGCTGCTCGCGCGTCTGCAGCGTGAGCACGAAGCCGCGCCGGCCGTCGACGTCGGTGGTCTCACCGGCGATCCGGCCCGGCATGCGGCGGAGATAGGCGTCCTGGGCGGCGAAGAAGCCGAAGCTCGGGCCGCCGAAGTCGAGCCGGTTGCCGAGCGACTGCCCCTCCCCCACGGCGACGTCGACGCCGAGCTCGCCGGGCGGGCGCAGGATGCCGAGCGGGAGCGGGTCGCACTGGACGATCACGAGCGCCCCGGCGGCCTTGGCGGCGGGCACGAGCGCCTCGAGGTCCTCCACCGTGCCGAGGAAGTTGGGGTACTGGAGGAAGACGGCGGAGACGTCATCCGCCAGCGCGTCCGCGAGCGCCTGCGCGTCGGTCGCGCCGCCCGCGAGCGGGATCTCCTCGATCCGCGTCCCCCAACCGACGCTCGTCGTCGCGAGCGTCTCACGGCTGTGCGGGTGCACGCCGCGGCTGACGAGGAAGCGCGTGCGGTCCGGGTGGTGCAGCTTGGCGAGGTAGCCGGCGGCGGCGAGCGCGCTCGGACCCTCGTAGACGCTCGCGTTGGAGACCGGCAGTCCCGTCAGCTCGGAGATCGCGGTCTGGTACTCGAACATCACCTGCAGCCCGCCCTGCGAGATCTCCGGCTGGTACGGCGTGTACGGCGTCAGGAACTCCGAGCGGGTGATGATCGCCTCGACCAGCGCCGGCACGTAGTGGTCGTACATGCCGGCGCCCAGGAAGCTGATCTCGTCCTCCGCCGAGACGTTGAGCGCCGCGAGGTCGCGCAGGTAGCCGTACACCTCCTGCTCGGGCTTGCCGGCGGGCAGGTCGAGCGGCCGGTTCAGCCGTACGCCCTCGGGCACGTCCGCGAACAGCTCGTCGATCGACGCGGCGCCGATCGCCGCCAGCATCGCGCGGCGGTCGGCGTCGGTGGCGGAGGTGTAGCGGCTCACGGCTAGCCGAGCGACTCCTGGTAGCCGTGGGCGTCCATGAGCGATTCCAGCTCGGACGGGTCCGCGAGCCGGACCTTGACCATCCAGCCCGACCCGTACGGGTCGTCGTTGATCGCCTCCGGGGCGGACGACAGCGCCTCGTTGACCTCGACGATCTCGCCGGAGAGCGGGGAGATCACGTCCGAGACCGCCTTGACGGACTCCACCTCGGCGTACGGATCCCCCTTGCGCACGGACTTCCCGACCGTGGGCGGATCGAAGAAGACGACCTCTCCCAGCTGGTCCTGCGCGTACCAGGTGATGCCGAACGTGGCGGTGTCGCCGTCGATACGGGCCCAGTCGTGCTCCTCGTGGTACGAGAGGTCCGGCGGGTAGCTGGCTTCTGCCAATTCAGTGCTCCTCGGGGATCAGGGGCTTGGTGCGGACTTCGGCGGTGCGGGTCTTCCCGCGGACGTCGATCTCGAACGGCGTGCCCGGCTCGGTGCGCTCCGTCGGCAGGTACGCGAGCCCGATCGCGTAGCCGAGCGTCGGCGAGAGCGTGCCGGACGTCACCACGCCGCCGCCGATCACGGGGTTGCCCTGGCGGGCGATGCCGGGGCCGGTGATCGCGAACGGGACGAGCGTCTCGGCGGGGCCCTGCGCGCGGTCCCGGCGGACGCGGTCGGCGCCGATGAAGCCGGTGTCCTCCTTGCAGCACCAGCCGAGGCCGGCCTCGATCGGGCCGCGGTCCTCGGACAGGTCGTTGCCGTAGAGGTGGAAGCACGCCTCCAGGCGGAGCGTGTCGCGCGCGCCAAGACCGGCGGGCTCCGCCCCGTTCGCCGTGAGGGCGTCCCAGACCGTGGTCGCGTGCTCGGGCGCGACGAGCAGCTCCACCCCGTCCTCGCCCGTGTAGCCGGTGCCGCAGACGAGCACGTCCGGGACGCCGGCCAGCGTCAGCGCCGTGGTGGAGAAGCGCTCCGGCAACTCGGATTCGGTCAGGTTCGCGACCAGCGCTCGCGCCCGCGGACCCTGGACGGCGAGCATCGCGTAGTCGTCGATCCGGTCGGTGACGGTGACGTCGTAGTGGCGCGCGTGGCGCTCGAACCAGGCGAGGTCGCCGACGTGGTTGGCCGCGTTCGTCACGGTCAGGAAGCGGTCGGGGCCGAG
>DATHJG010000939.1:0-2869 GCA_035489875.1 Solirubrobacteraceae bacterium
TCGACTTCTGCCTGCGAGCGCTCGGCGCCGGGCTCGAATGCATCTACGAGCCGTCCGCGGTCGGCCGGCGACTCTCGCCTGCGCTCCCGGCCGAAGAACCATCGGCCGCGGCGCTGCGCGCACTGGATCGCTCCACGCGCGCGCTGTGGTCGAAGCACGCCGACGTCGACTTCTCCCCCTGGAGCCCGGTGATCGCATGACACTCCCCCGCACGCTCTTCGTCGGCAAGGGCAACTCGGTCGTCTGCTGGTACCGCTGCGCCCTGCCCGCCATGGCGTTGGGCCAGGAGTGGGTGGGTGTCGCGGGCGCCCCGCCGAACCCCAAGGTCGGCACCGGCGTCACGGCCCGCCCGTTCGCGTTCGAGCACCTGTTCGACTACGACGTCGTGATCCTGCAGCAGCCCGAAGGGCCTTGGGGTGACGTCATCCGGCAACTCCAGGCGCGCAGCATCGTGGTCCTGTTCGAGATCGACGACTACGTGCAGGCGGTGCGCAAGATGGCGTCCCACGAGGGCCGCGTGCACTGGAGCCGGAGCCGGATCGACGGGCTGGAGCGCAACATGCGCCTCGCGGACGGGCTGATCTGCTCGACCGAGTGGCTCGCGAGCCGCTACCGCACGTTCAATCCGCGCGTGTGGGTGTGTCGCAACGGCCTCGACCTCGCCCGCTACGAGTACGAGCGGGCGCCGCGCAGCGGCGTGACGATCGGCTGGGCCGGCGGCGTCGGCCACACCACGGCGCTCACCCCGTGGCTCCTGGCCGTGGCCGAGATCATGCGCGCCCGTCCGGACACGCGCTTCGTCACCGTCGGGCAGCCGTTCGCCCGCGACCTGCAACCGGAGTTCGGCTCCGAGCGTGCCGTCGCGATCCCGTTCGGGCACCTCGAGACGTATCCCGCGTCGATGACGGTGTTCGACATCGCGCTCGCCCCGTCGGGCGGCAACAACCTGTTCCGCGGCAAGAGCGACCTGCGCTGGCTCGAGGCGAGCGCCCTCGGCGTGCCCCTGATCGCCGACCCGAAGGTCTACGCCGAGATCGAGCACGGCGTCACCGGGTTCCACGCGGCCACGCCCGCGGAGATGCGCGAGGCGCTCGGCGCGCTCGTGGACGATGCAGCGCTCCGCGAGCGGGTCGGCGCAGCGGCTCGCGCCCACGTGCGCGAGCACCGATCGATCCAGGCGGTGGCGCCGCAGTGGGCGAGCGTGCTCACGCAGGTCGGCGCCGAGCAGGCGGCCGCATGATGACGTCCGCCGTCACCTGCCTGGTCTGCGCCTACAACTACGAGGGCTACATCGCGGAGGCGATCGAGAGCGCGCTTGCGCAGGACTATCCGGCCGACCGCCTCGAGGTGCTGGTCATCGACGACGGCTCCACCGATCGCACCCCGGAGATCCTGGCGGGGTTCGGCGACCGCATCCGTGTGATCCGGCAGGAGAACGCCGGCCTGAACGCGGCCACCGCACGGGGGATCGCGGAGGCTCGTGGTGAGCTGATCGCCCTGCTCGACGCCGACGACGCGTGGCTGCCCGACAAGCTACGTCGACAGGTCGATCTGCTGCATGAGCGCCCCGAGGTCGGCTTGGTCTTCTGCGACTGCGCGCTGGTTGACGCGGACGGGGGCATGTTCGCGCCGTCGCTCTTCACATCCCATGACGTGCGGCCCGTGCGCGGCCCGCACGCGCTCGAGTCGCTGCTGGCCGGGAACTTCGTGTCCGCGCCCACGATCGTGTTCCGGCGCGAGCACAGCGCGCACGTCCTGCCGTTCCCACCCGAGGCGCCGTGTCAGGACTGGTGGCTGGCCGTCCGCATCTCCGAGGTGGCGGAACTCGACTTCGTCCCCGCGCCACTCGTGCGCGTCCGCGTGCACGAGGACAGCATGTCGGGCATCGCCGGCGGTGGCGACCTGCGCTCCGAGGCGGGCCGGCGCAATCTCCTCGCGCGCCGCCGGGACATCGTGTTCCGGCGCTGGATGTTGCGCACGTTGCCGCTCGACCGCGTTCCGGTCGACGCACTGATGGCGGGCTGGGAACGTCACTTCGAGCTCACCGTGGCGCTCGCGACCCAGGCCGGTACGACCGCAGCCGACGAGATGCCGGTCAGCTCGGAAGACAGGGAGGCATGTCGCGACGCGCTCGCCGACGCGAATGCGGCGCTGGCGCGCGGCGACCTGCATGCCGCTGCACGAGGCGGCGTCGCGGCGCGGGCAGCCGACCCGTTCGACGCCGGCGCGCGCGCGCTGCTCGCCGACGTTCTGGCGGCGGTCGATCGCGCGGACGGAGCTCCCGGCGTGGTGCCGCTCGACCTGCCGGCCCCGGCACTCCTGGCCTGGGCCGAGGAGCGCTTCGGGGCCGGCGATGCGGGCGCGGCGGTCGAAGCGCTGCTCACGCTCGCCGCCGACGGCGACGTCGACGACCCGGCGCTGCTCGGGCAGATCCACGCCGACCTGGCGGTCATCGCACACGCCCTGGGCGACGCCGGCACCGCCGCGGGGGCCGCCCGCGAGTCCCTGCGCCACGATCCGGGCGGGCTCGCGGCCCTCGAGACGCTCGGCCGCCTCGCGCTGGAGGCGGGCGACGGCGGGCAGGCCGCGCACTGGTTCACCCGCGCCGCCGAGCGCAACCCGGACGATGCCGACTCGCTGCTCGCACTCGGGCGCGTGGAAGCGGAGCGGTCGCGCTGGGCGCAGGCCGCGGCGGCGCTCTCCGCCGCGGGGGAGCTCGGTTCGCTGGAGCCCGGCGACGAGGCGCTGCTCGCCTCGGCGCGCACCCACGCAACCGGGGTGCGCGCGACCGCGTGCAGCCCGACCTCCGCCGCCGGCCGACTGCTCATCTGCGTCGATCACTTCTATCCGTCGCGCGGTGGATCCGAGC
>DATHJG010000940.1:0-4416 GCA_035489875.1 Solirubrobacteraceae bacterium
CTGAATGGCAAGCAGGACGTCTACGTGTACCGCGATAGTGAGGCTCGCCTCGTCACGACCGGTCGCAGCACTCAGGACTCCTACTTCGTGGACGCGACACCCGACGGCGACGACGCGTTCTTCCTCACCTCCGAGGCCCTCGTCCCCAGCGACATCGACGACCTCCGCGACATGTACGTCGCACGGACGGGCGGCGGCATCCCGCCGGCCCCCGTCCCACCAGCGCCGTGCGAGGGCGATGACTGCCAAGGCGATGCGGCTCCGCAGCCCCCGGCGCCAGCGCCTCCGAGCGCGTCATTGGCCGGTCCGCGGAACGAGCGCCCGGGCGCACGCCTGTCCGTGTCCCTCAGGCGGCCCGGGGCGAGCGCCCTCACGCGTGCCGCACGGTCCGGCCGGCTTCGGTTGACGGTCAGGACGAACGGCCCCGCGCGCATCACGGCCAGCGCAACCGCGCGAATCGGAGGCAAGGCTCGTCAGGTCGGGCGGGCGGTGAAGCGCATCCGAAGGGGCGGTAACGCGGTGGTGACTCTGCGCCTCACCCGTGAGGCCAGGCGTGCCCTCGCTCGTGGGCGGCCACTGTCGGTTCGGGTAGTGATCCGCGCCGGGCTTGCCGCAGACACCCTGCAGATGCGCCTGTCGAGGGCTGGTCGATGACGCCGCCCGCGAATCACCTGAACGAGATCGAAGGGATGGCACCTGTGAGTCACACCAGACGCCGGACACGGCGCGCCTTCGCGCGTCTCGCGCTGCTCGTCGCGGCCTCCCTCACGGCGATCGCCATATCCGCTCCGGCCGCCATGGCGGCGTTTGGGGACAACTTCGGCATCGAGTCGTTCTCTGTGGATGTCCTCGACGAGAGTGGCCAGCCCGAGACTCGAGCCGGCGCGCATCCCGATGCCGTGACCGTCCGCTTCGACGTAAACAAGACGACTGAGGTGGGTGGCGACCTTCCGGACGGCTACGTGAAGGACGTCGTCGCCGACCTGCCGCCGGGGCTCGTCGGTGATCCCAGCGCGACGCCGGTGAAGTGCAGCGTCTCCGAGTTGCTCTCCGCCAACCCGGGAACGGGGACCGGCGGCTGTCCGATCTCTTCTCAGGTCGGTTTGGCCGAGTACCGGATCACAAACGGCCTGGGTGTGGTGACGGGGTGGTCGGCGATCTACAACATGAAACCGCCCCCCGGCGTCCCCGCGCGCTTCGGATTCGCGGCGCTTGTCTCGACGCCGGTGCTGATCGACGCGAGCGTTCGCAGCGACGACGACTACGGGGTCACGATGTCGTCACTCCGGACGAGCCAGGGCCTCAACCTGGTGGGCACCTCGATGACGTTCTGGGGTGTCCCCGCCGATCCGAGCCATGACTTCCAGCGCGGCGAGGCCTTTCTAGGCTTGTGCGGCTGGTTCGGAGTCTCGGTCGGGAGCTGCCCGGCGAACGCGCCGCGCAAGCCGTTCCTCACCAACCCCACGCGCTGCGGCGCCAGCACGCTTCCCTGGTCGATCGAAATGGACTCGTGGGCAAAGCCGGGCGCCTTCGTCAGCGCCATGGTCACCGAGGACAGCGGTGGCAAGGCCTTCACGGTGAACGATTGCGACAAGCTCGAGTTCGATCCCCGGGTCGTCGTGCGCCCGACAAGCGGCGAAGCCGGCGCTCCGACCGGCCTGGACGTCGAGGTCACCGTGCCGCAGAACGACAACCCCGATGGGCGCGCCACCTCGCATGTCAGGAAGGTCGTCATGGATCTACCCGAGGGGATGGCCGTGTCGGCGGCCTCCGCCGCCGGGCTGTTCGCATGCTCGCCGGCTCAGATCGGGCTTGACGACACCGACTCCCCAGCCTGTCCCGAAGCTTCGAAGATCGGGTCGGTCACGATCGACACGCCCTTGCTCGAGGAGCCGATGAACGGCTCGGTCTTCCTCGCCGAGCAGGGCAACAACCCGTTCGGCTCGCTGCTCGCGCTGTATCTCGTGGCCGAGGGCTCGGGCGTGGTCGTGAAGCTCCCGGGCCGTATCGACACGGACCCGCACACCGGCCGGGTGACCGCGGTGTTCGACAACACGCCGCAGCTTCCGTTCGAGCGGCTGAGCGTGAGGTTGAAGGGCGGCGCGCGCGCACCCCTCATGAACCCGCCGTCGTGTGGCACCAAGACGGTCACGACGACGGTCTCGCCGTGGTCGGGCACCCCTGACGAGGTGAAGACGAGCGCCTTCACGCTCGATCAGGGCTGCGCGCCGCTCGGTTTCGCTCCGGACTTCTCGGCCGGCTCCTCCAATCCGGTCGCGGGTGCGTTCTCCCCGTTCGCGGCGCGGCTCACCCGTGGCGGGGCGAACCAGCGCGAGCTCGGGCGTCTGAGCGTCTCGCTGCCCGAGGGTCTGCTCGCCCGCGTACGGGACGTGCCTGTCTGCCAGAACGCGCAGCTCGCTTCCGCCGCCACAATGTCGGGACGCGCTGCTCAGCAGGCTTCGGCGTGTCCGGCCGCGTCGCAGATCGGGACCACCACAGTGGGGGCCGGTCCCGGCCCGGCGCCGTTCTACCCGATGCTGCCCGGCACTCAGTGGTCGGGCCGTGCCTTCCTGACCGAGGCACACACCGCGACACGGTTTCCTGGCGCGGGAACGCAGGCGAAGTACGGGCTCGCCTTCGAGGTGCCCGCGGTCGCCGGGCCCTTCGACCTCGGCACCGTGCTCGTGCGGGCGGCGATCTACGTCGACCCGGTGACCGCCGAGCTCGAGGCCGTCACCGATCAACTGCCACGGATCCTCAGTGGCATTCCGCTCGAGCTTCGTGACGTCAGGGTGAACGTCGACCGAGACCGTTTCATCTTCAACCCGACCTCCTGTAAGAGCGACTCCGTCGGGGCGGAGATCTTCGCCCAGGACGGCACCGGGGCGAACCGGGACAGCCGGTTCCAGGTCGCCGACTGTACATCGCTTCGGTTCGTCCCGAAGCTCGCGATGCGCCTGACAGGCAGGCGCCAGCGCGGCACCGGCGGCCATCCCGAGGTCACCGCCGTCCTGACGCAGCCGGCGGGGCAGGCGAATATCGAGCGTATGGCGGTCGTGCTTCCAAGGGCGGTCGTTCTCGACGCCGAGCGAGCCGCCGATCCATCGCTCCTGTGCAGCTACGAGGGCGGCCTCGCCGCCGACTGTCCCGCGAGGACGGTGATCGGACGCGCGGTGGCCAACAGTCCCGCCCTCAAGGAACCGCTGACCGGCGCCGTGCACTTCGTCCAGGGCATTCGCTTCGCCAAGCGAACCGGCATTCGCATCCGGACGCTCCCGACGCTGCTGATCAAGCTGCGCGGCGAGGTTGCGATCGACCTGCGAGCCAAGACCGACGTGCGCAAGGGTCTGCTCGTCGCCAGGTTCCCGCAGGTGCCGGATGCGCCGATCTCGAAGTTCACGCTCCGGTTGACGGGAGGCAAGCGAGGGATTCTCGTCAACAACCGGCCCGTTTGCGGGTCCGATCTGAGGGCCACGGTGGAGGGCGACGGGCAGAACGGTAAGCGGCGCGACTTCCGAATTCAGTTGAAGGCGCCGTGCGGAAAGTAGCCCGCGAAGTCTCGCCGTCCGGGAACGACCGCCCCGCCCGGCGGATGCAGCCGGATGCTTGACGGTCGTCGGCTTCCGCACTAGCCTTCCCGCATCGCCGCAATCGTTTGCACGTCGACGTCGCTCGGCCTGGACCGGAAGGCCCCATGGAGAGCGGCCGCGTGCTGCTCTCCGGCACGGCCGACTCGGTGCTCAACAATCCGGAGATGGCGGCGCTCGACTTCGGCGGCTCGGTGACCGAGCGCGCGCGGGGCAGCGCCTCTGGCTCCATCCCGGACCGGGCCACGGCGCCCGCCGGCGGCTGATCGGACGGTGTCGGGAGCCTTGCTCGCCGCGGCCTCCGGGGTCGGTTTCGGGGTGTTCCAGAGCATCAACGGCCGGGCGCTGCGCGGCACGGATGACTCGTACGCGTCGACGTTCGTGCAGGTCGGCACCGCCGCCATGGCGCTGGCCGCCGTGGCGCTGGCGGCCGGCGAGCTCGACGGCGTGCTCGAGGCACCGCTGTGGGCGCTCGGCGACTTCGCATTCGCGGGGCTGTTGCACTTCCTCGCCGGCTGGTCGCTGTTGAACCTGAGCCAGCATCGGATCGGATCGGCCCGGACCGGTCCGCTGCTGACGACGGTCCCGGTCTTCGGTGTCGTCATCGCCGCGGTGACGATCGGGCAGCTGCCCGGCGCGGTCACGCTGCTCGCGATCGCGCTCATGTGCGCGGGCGCGTACCTGGTCGCGATGCGCGGTGGGGGAGCCACCGCGCGCGCCGCGGACGCGCTGCCCGCCCTGGGCTGCGCGTTGATGTGGGCGCTGAGCCCGATCTTCATCCTCCGCGGCCTGGAGGGCTTCGACTCGCCGGTGGCCGGTCTCACCGTCG
>DATHJG010000941.1:0-2470 GCA_035489875.1 Solirubrobacteraceae bacterium
TCCCCGCCCCGGCGGCGAACTCGACGCGCGCGACGGCGGCGTAGGCGAGCACGAGCACGAGCGCGAGCAGCGGGTCGAACGCGCGCTCGGCCGGGGCCAGCACCGCGAGGCTCCCGGCGGCAAGCAGGAATGCGGCACTGAGGCCGGCGTAGGTGGCCCGTTCCCGCCCGAGGAGGGCATGGCGCTCGCGCTCACGGGTGTCCGCGAGCAGCCGCTCGACCTCGGGCCGGATGTCGCTGTGCGTGGACATTGCTCTCGTCCATGCGTCCAGCCGACGAGGGTCCGGCTGGCTTATAAACGCATGTCCTATCCAGTCGGCAGGCCAACACTCCGACTTGAGGGTCGAGGGAAGGAACCCTCGACTCAAATCGACAGGCTGGAGGACAAGGATGGGAAGCATCAAGCGCTTCGCGTGGGCGCTGGTCGCAGCGGGAGCGGCGACCATGGCCATGGCAGCGCCGGCGAACGCCGGGCTGCTCGTCAGCTCCGCGAAGGACTGCGCCGACGACGGCCCGTCCGCGCGGGTCTTCCAGCCCTGGCTCGACCTGGCGCAGTACGTTCCGGCCCCCGGCGGACACCTCGAGTCGTCAGCGGGCTGGGAGCTGAAGGGCGGCGCCCGAGTCGTCGCGGGCAACGAGCCGTGGAAGGTCGGCGGCGCGTCGCACGGCAACTCGCTGCTGCTGCCCGCAGGATCGAGCGCGACGACGGGCACCATGTGCGTCGGTCTCGCTCACCCGACGCTGCGCTTCTTCGCGAAGCGGACGAGCGGCACCCTGCTCAACCCGCTGATCGTCGAGGTGCAGTTCGAGGCCCTTGGCGGGCTGCTCAAGAGCCTGCCGATCGGCGTCGTGCTCGCCGGCGGCCAGTGGCAGCCGACGCTGCCGTCGCTGGTGGTGGCGAACCTGCTGCCGCTGCTCCCGGGCGCGTTGACGCCCGTGCGGTTCAAGTTCACGCCGGTCGGCCGCGCCAACTGGCAGATCGACGACGTGTACGTCGATCCGTGGAGGGGCCGCTAGCCGTTAGGCGGCGGGGACCTGCTGCGTGATGCAGTGGACCCCGCCGCCCCCCAGCGCCAGCGTCTCGCCCGTCACGGCGACGGCCTCGCGGCCGGGATAGAGCGACTCCAGCAGCGCGAGCGCCTCGGCGTCGGTCTCCTCCCCGCGCGTCGGGACGATGAGCCCGCCGTTGCAGATGTAGAAGTTCGTGTACGGCACGACGGTCGGCGGCTGCTCGCCGTCGACGTACGGCAGCCACGGCAGCTCGACGACCTCCAGGCCGGCGTCCTGCAGCCGGCGGAGGTTGTCGCGGCTCGGCGCGTAGTTGGGGTTCGCCTCGTCGGTCACCGTCTGCAGCACGACCTTGCCGGGCTCCACGAACGCGCAGATGTTGTCGACGTGGCCGTCGGTGTCGTCGTCCTCGACCAGCCCGAGCCCGAGCCAGATCACCCGCTCGGCACCGAGCTGGGCGCGCAGCTCCGCCTCGATCTCCTCGCGCGCGAGCCCTGGGTTGCGGTGCTCCTCGAACAGGCACTGCTCGGTCGTGATCAGCGTGCCCTCGCCGTCCACGGCGATCGAGCCGCCCTCGAGGATCAGGTGCGTGGCGTCGCGTCGCGGCTCGCCGAGCAGCTCGAGCACCCGCGCGGCGAAGCGCGCGTCCTCGTCGTACGGGACGAACTTCTCGCCCCAGCCGTTGAAGCCGAACTGCACGCCGGCCCGCTCGCCGCCGTCGCCGGTGACGAAGATCGGCCCGGAGTCGCGCGCCCAGGAGTCGTCCAGCGGGAGCTCGACGACCTCGACGTTCTCGCCGCACAGGCGCCGCGCCTCGGCGACGTGGCGTGGGTCGGCCACCATCAGGACCGGCTCGAACGCGGCGATCGCGTTGGCGACCTCCGCGTGGTCGGCCTGCGCCTGCGCGAAGCGCTCCTGCCACATCGACTCGCGCGCCGGCCAGCACATGAGCGTGCGCTCGTGCTGCGCCCACTCCGCCGGCATGCGGAGAACCTGTGTCAAGACAGGACCGTGCGTCGGAATCCGGCGTGCGCGACTCCGAGGCAGGTTCTGCGGCTCACCGCGTCCTCAGCTTGCGCGTGCGGCCGCGCTCCTCCTGCTTCTCCACGACGTTCTGGATGAGCTTGAGGATCTCCGGCGGGCCGCTCGCCTTCACCGTGCCCGACTCGAACGCCTCGCGCCAGTGGCGCACCTTGCCCTCGTGCGCCAGCTCGTTGAAGTGCGAGCGCGGCACGGACAGGCGGACCTTCGCGTCGGAGGCGATGTCGCGCGTGACCTTCGGCCCCGGCACCTCGACGCGGAACAGCTGGATGTCGCCGCGCCCGCGCAGCTCGAGCTCGATCACGAGCTTGAGCTGCTGGAGCGCCGGCACCTCCTTCTGGAAGTTCCGGACGCACTCCTCGATGAGCAGCTTGGTCTCGGCGGTCGACATGCGATGCGAGATCCTATCCCGCGCCATGGAA
>DATHJG010000942.1:0-2235 GCA_035489875.1 Solirubrobacteraceae bacterium
ATCGAAGTGGCGCGCGACTATCGCGGTCTCGGGCTCGCCGACGCGTCGCTCGTCGCGATCGCCGGACGACTCGGCACCACGGACATCGCAACGCTCGACGCGCGCCACTTCCGCAAGCTGCGCCCGCTCACCGGCGAGCCGGCCTTCCGCCTCTTGCCGGCGGACGCCGACTAGCATCACCGCCTCGATGCCGAGCGAAGTCGTGACCATGGACAAGATCGTGTCGCTGGCCAAGCGGCGCGGGTTCATCTTCCCCGCCTCCGAGATCTACGGCGGGATCGCCAACACGTACGACTACGGCCACTACGGCGTGCTGCTCAAGCAGAACGTCGTGCACCAGTGGTGGAAGGCGATGATCCAGGACCGCGACGACATCGTCGCGCTCGACTCCGCGATCATCCAGCACCCGCGCACGTGGGAGGCGAGCGGCCACCTCGCCGGCTTCACCGACCCGCTTGTCCAGTGCCTCGGCAAGTGCAAGCGGCGCTTCCGCGCGGACCACCTGCGCGAGGGGGCCGAGGCGCGCGGGGAGCCGACCGACCACCTCGTCTGCCCCGTGTGCGGCGGCGAGCTGAGCGAGCCGCGCGCGTTCAACCTGATGTTCGAGACGACGATCGGGCCCGTGCAGGAGGCCGGCTCGGCCGTGTACCTGCGCCCCGAGACCGCGCAGGGCATCTTCCTCGACTTCAAGCAGGTGCTGCAGTTCGCGCGCCGCAAGCCGCCGTTCGGGATCGCGCAGGTCGGCAAGTCGTTCCGCAACGAGATCACGCCCGGCAACTTCATCTTCCGCACGCTGGAGTTCGAGCAGATGGAGATGGAGTACTTCGTCCCGCCGGGCGAGGCCGACCAGTGGTACGAGCACTGGATGCGCGAGCGCTTCGACTGGTACGGGCGGCTCGGGATCGACCCCGAGCACCTGCGCCTGCGCGCGCACGGCGCCGAGGAGCTGTCGCACTACTCGTCCGCGACCAGCGACATCGAGTACCTCTACCCGATCGGCTGGTCGGAGCTGGAGGGGATCGCCAACCGCGGCGACTACGACCTCACGCAGCACGCGCAGTTCTCGGGCGAGAAGCTCGACTGGGTCGACCCGCAGACGGGCGACCGCTACATCCCGCACGTGATCGAGCCGGCCGCGGGCGTCGGGCGCTCGCTGCTCGCGTTCCTGTGCGACGCGTACGACGAGGACGAGATCGGCGGCGAGCGGCGGACCGTGCTGCGGCTGCACCCCGCGCTCGCGCCCGTCAAGGTCGCGGTGCTGCCGCTGCTGCGCAAGGCCGGCCACCCGGAGAAGGCGCGCGCCGTGTACGAGGACCTGCGCCGGCACATGAAGGCCGAGTACGACGACGGCGGCGCGATCGGCCGGCGCTACCGGCGCCAGGACGAGATCGGCACGCCGTTCGCGATCACGATCGACCACCAGACGAGCGAGGACGACACCGTCACGCTGCGCGACCGCGACACGCTCGAGCAGGAGCGGGTGCCGGTCGAGGGCCTCGCCCAGCGGCTGCTCGCGAAGCTCAGCGCCTGACCGGGTCGCGGCTCGCGTGCGCGTGACCGCGGGCGCGCTGCGTGCGCAGCAGGCGGTGAAGCTGCGCTGAGTGACGCATTCCGCTTTTCATGAACGCGCGCGTTTTGTAGTCTTCTTGACATGGCGTCGACTGCGGCAGATCAAGTCTCATACGAGGATCTCTACGCGCGCTGGGAGCGCGGCAACTGGCGGGCTTCGGAGATCGACTTCAGCGTGGACCGCGACCACTGGACGGAGCAGTTCTCCGACCTGGAGCGGCGGGCCGCGCTGTGGAACTACTCGCTGTTCTTCTGGGGCGAGGACTCGGTCGCCGACAACCTGTCGCCGTTCATCGACGCCGCCCCGCGCGAGGAGCAGAAGTACTTCCTCGCGACCCAGCAGGTCGACGAGGCGCGCCACGCCGTGTTCTTCAAGCGCTTCATGCGCGAGGTGTGCGACATCGGCGACGGCTCGATCGCGGGCGGGCTGGAGGCGATCCGGCCGCAGCTGACCTGGGGCTTCGTCAAGACGTTCGAGCTGCTCGACAAGCATGCGGACGAGCTGCGCCGCGACCGCTCCCGCACCAAGCTCGCCCAGGCCGTGACGATGTACCACATCGTCGTCGAGGCGACGCTCGCCCAGCCGGGCCAGCACTTCATCGAGGACTACCTCACCAAGCGCGACCTGCTGCCCGGCTTCCGCAGCGGCATGCGCAACGTCGCGCT